>NZ_RCBY01000206.1 GCF_003838195.1 Okeania hirsuta | reverse complement strand
ATGTTTGCACTTTACTTTTATCCTGCTTCGGTCAAACATAATTTTTGAGTTTATGGCTTGAATCTCTGACTAAAATTATGCCAGTAAATCCTCTCTTTTCTTGGAGGTATTCAAGATAAAATTATAATATAGCAATCCTATTTAAATTGTAATATTTCTGTGGTAGTTAGGAGTCAGGAGTCAGGAGTCAGGACTCAGAATTTTCAAGGTTTTTCGTCAATATTAACTATTATAAAAATTCTCACAAATCATTTAGGATTGCTATATAGCCTTTTCATTTGAAATGCGGAGACAGAGTCTTACTCAAAAGGGAACAGGGAACAGGGAACAGGGAACAGTAAAGAAGAAAAAACAGCATTAAATAGTAGCTTTGCACAATAATTAATGGATACTCAAGACAGGATTTTTTGATTATAAAAAAGCTCAATATAGATTTACATCTCATTTTAAAATACTATATATAATTAGAAGAATACATGAATGTTTAATTGGATTAGGGATAATTTTTTTTATTTTGTTTGTTAGTAGAATATCAATTAATAACTCTAGTAATTGTTTATGAGTGAAGAATTATTTAGATTTTCTTGCCTTCTCAATCACGATTGATTTTAATTTGATAAACAATTGACATTGGGTTTATTGTCGGAAATTTCACACTAACTAAGTGGAATTATCTTTTTCAATTATTTCTCTATACTGATGACTATCTCAAAATGCTACTATAAATTTTGAATTTATGACTTAACTATAGCAGTCCTATGTAATATTTCTGTAGTAATCAGGAGTTAGGAGTTAGGAGTCAGGAGTCAGGAGTCAGGAGTCAGATTTATCGAGGTTTTTCGTCAATCTTAACTATTATAAAAATTCTCACAAATCATTTAGGATTGCTATACTAACTCAGTAACTTTTTCCCTAAAAAATTACAATTAAAATAGAATGGCAAGAGATATAAATTAGTCTTTATTTAGCAAGATGAGTTATACATAAACTTGGATCGAGTAAGTAAAATAAATCTCACTCATCATATAGTGTTTTTATTGGAGAGTTGAAACTTAGATGAGATTTTTTTACACATAATTTGCCGATATTATATAAACATCCTAAATAGTAAAGGTATATCAAGGAAAGTAGGGTTAAGTTGTTAGGGTGCATCTCAATTTTTAATAAAGCCAAAAACTTATCACTTTTAGGCAACAGGCAACAGGGAATAGGGAATATATAGGAAAAAAGTATTTTTGCAAATATGAGATGCACCCAGTTGTTAGATGTTCCTTTTCAGAATAACGTCTTTTTCATAACCTATTTAAAGTCACTATAACAATCCTAAAGTATTTGTAAAAATTTTCAAATATAGTTCAAAATATTTAAGTTTGATAATTGCTATAAGAGACCGCATTATTGATCTCTATTTGTGTTGTGGCAAAATTACAATTACAGAATACATAATATAAACCAGATAATATAGCGGGAATTTGTTGACTATTTTCACTTTTTGTATTTAGGTTTAAGCCCTCATTTATCACCAATTAGCTGATGACTAAATGAAGTCGGAATCAAGATTGAGTGACTAATAAATAATTAAAAGTATGGATAAAACCGCATCAAACCAGATTTTATCTACCTGGCAACTTCTACATTTTTTGAGGAAAATTTGTCTGGACTAACTTTTCTAATTAGTATAGCGTTTTGATAGCTGACTACTAATAACTGAGAGCTAAATGCTTACTCCTAGATAGATTATTTTTTGTCTATAATTTAAAGTAGATAAGTAAATTAGGTCAGAGGTAATGTTATGACTCCAAATCCTGCGATAATAACAGCCGTGGAGAATTTGGACTACCGTGTTACAGTGGGAGATGTGGCGGCTAAAGCTGGATTAGATGTGAAAGTGGCAGAACAAGGATTATTAGCTTTAGCTACAGATGCTGGTGGTCATTTACAAGTATCAGAAACAGGGGAAATTGCTTATTTATTTCCTAAGAATTTTAGGGGTATTTTAAGGAATAAATTCTGGCGGTTAAGATGGCGAGAATGGTGGGAGAAAGTTTGGCGAGTATTGTTTTATTTAATCCGAATTTCTTTTGGTATTTTGTTGATACTTTCTCTTGTAATTATACTGGTGGCTATTGCGATTATTGTGATTTCTCTTAACTCTAGTGGTGATAGAAATGATTCAGGTGGTAGGAGTAATAATTCCGGTGGCGGAATGATGTTTTTCCCTGGGTTTTGGTTTAATCCTAATTGGTTTTTGTTGTTTGATTGGGGTTATTACGATCGCCCCTACAGATATCAACGTCAAAGACAAGAATATCATTCCCAAGGTGAAAAAAATGGGATGAATTTTTTTGAAGCGGTGTTTTCTTTTTTGTTTGGAGATGGCAACCCAAATTACAATTTAGATGATCGACGTTGGTGGGCGATCGCTACTGTGATTAAGAATAATCAAGGGGCGGTAGTTGCTGAACAAATTGCTCCTTATTTAGATGATTTGGGTAAAGGTTATGCTTTGGAATATGAAGAGTATATTTTACCAGTATTAATTCGTTTTAATGGTCGTCCAGAGGTTAGTCCTGAAGGTCAAATTGTTTATCATTTTCCTGAGTTACAAGCAACGGCAAAAGGGTGGAATTCTCAGCCTGTTTCTGCATTTTTAAAGGAAAAACTTTGGCGGTTTAGTGAGGCAACTTCTGGTCAAATAATGTTAGCAACTGGGTTGGGTGCTATAAATTTTGTTGGTGCTTTAGTTTTAGGTTCTTTGCTAGAAGATGGTACAGTAGCAGCTCAGTTAGGAGGATTTATTTCTTTTGTTGAAGTTATTTATCCTCTTCTACTGGTTTATGGTGTTGGTTTTTTAGTTTTACCTTTAATTCGTTATTTTTGGGTACAATGGCAGAATAGTAAAGTAGAGGTACGGAATCAACAAAGACAAAAAAGAGTTATTACTTTGAATCATAGCGATCATCAGTTAAAACAGAAAATTGAATATGCTAAAAAATTTGCTAGTGAAACTATTATTGGTCGCGAAAGTTTAGCATATACAACTGAAAATAGTATCCTAGAACAGGAAACTATTTTCAGTTGTATATGCTAAAAAATTTGCTAGTGAAACTATTATTGGTCGCGAAAGTTTAGCATATACAACTGAAAATAGTATCCTAGAACAGGAAACTGAACAAGCAGATAAAATTGATGCTGAATGGCAAAAAAGATTAAATCAATCAGATACTAAGGAATAAGTTATTTACTTTATTAAACTGAAAATACCTGTGAATATAGAATTATCATATAAATCTAAGCTGAACAAAAGTTGTTTGAGAATAAGCTAATCAATAAAATCATAGATATACCTACATCAGGAGTATTTTTGTATTTCAACAGCTTTAATTAAACCAATCTAACTCTTTTATTTTTAGTAAAATCTAGGTTTTTGAGATTTATTTACTTAACAGTAGAAGTAGAATTTATTGACTTAAGTAGGTAGGCACGAAAAAAACTAACTATGTAACAAAAAGTAAAGTGGCTCTAAAAGTTCTTCCCTTATGCCTTTTGGCCTTTGTCTCCTGCCTTCATCTAACAATAAACTTTAACGTCTACCTACTTAGATTTAGAAAATAATGTCTAAACTTTAATTTTAGCGTATATCAATTCTCGCTAAATTTGCACCTTGGTAATAGTACAACAAAATCTGCTGGTAATTATATCCGTTCCGAGCTAAATTATAAGCTCCCCATTGACTCATTCCTACAGCGTGACCAAAACCTTTTCCAGTAATTTGGAAACTGCTGGGAATTTGTTGGCCTTCATCTTTATTAGGAGTAACTGTAAACCTGGTACTTTTTAATCCCAGAGCTGCTGTAATATCTGTACCTTGAAGAGTTTTAACTCCTGCATCCCCTAAAACTTTGATAGTAATAACACTATTGTGAGGAGTAGTAGTCTGAGGTGTCATAGATATGATATTTCCTACACCTGATATTCGCTGTTTCAATTCTGCTTGAGTAAATGATTCTGTCCATTCATAAACTGGGGCATCTTGATCGAAGTCGGGAACCGCGCGGAGGTAGGGAAGTGGGTTTGACCAAACATCCTCTACATTTTCCGTGTGGCCTCCAGAAGATGAATGGAATAAGGCTAAAATAATTTGACCATTGTAGGTAAGCACTTGACCCTTTGTAGCATCAACAGCAGCATAAGTACCTTGAGACTCTGTTTTAATTCCTTGATATACTTGCCATAGTTGGTCATTGCCTAAGTCGTAGAAATTATTACTATTTTCTTGACGCTTATTCAGAGCATAGGAGCGGGCTGCCACTGCTTGGGCCTTTAGAACTTCTTGAGGCCAATTGCCATTCATTTCTGCTCCAATAACACTATATAGATATTGTTCTATATCAATGTAATTGATCGCTGTAACTCCTGATTTGCTAGGGATAATGTGAGTACGTCCACGATACCACTGATCGCCTATCCATACATAACCTTCTCCTTTGGGTTCGATCCACATTTGACCAGATACCCAGTTTGCCAAAGCAACTTTTCCTGATTTTAATTCGGCGACAAAACCTTTAGTTGGCTGTAGTTCCCCAATAGCTCTACCAGCACCATCTCTAATGGTAGCATTTGTGGAACTTCCTACTTTAACTTCTTTTGCCCCTTCTTGAATGGCAATTCGCAAGACTAGGGAAGCTTGGGCAGGGGCGATCGCTAGTAACCAGAATAGAATGGATGTCCAAAAGTAGTGTTTTAGTGGTTTAATGGAACGATTAATAACTGAAATAAATAGCAATCCAGAACTCATCAGATTTTAGATTTTATATTTAACTTTAAGGTTAACTAATGTAGGCAAAAGCCAGAATAAATCTCACAGGGTAAAATTAGAAAATAATTATCACTGTGGATATACTTATCATATTTTTTTAGTTTATTGAGGAAGTTTGAAGTTTTGCAGGTAACTTTTCTAGGAACTAGCTCTGGTGTCCCGACGCGGTCGCGTAATGTTTCGAGTGTTGCTTTACGCTTGCCTCAACGGGGTGAATTATGGTTGTTTGACTGTGGGGAAGGAACTCAACATCAGTTTCTCCGCAGTGAACTTAAGGTCAGTCAACTGACTCGTATTTTTATTACTCATATGCACGGCGACCATATTTTCGGTCTGATGGGGTTATTAGCTAGTTGTGGTTTGGGGGGCAATGTTAAAAGTATCGATATATATGGCCCCCCTGCTCTGGAGGATTACTTGCAAGGTTGTATTCGATATTCTCAAACTCGTTTGGCTTATCCTTTGAAGATTTACCAATCTAGACCTGGTGTAATTTATGAGGATGATGAATATGTTGTTAGTTGTGGTTATTTAAAACATCGGGTTCCTGCTGTTGGTTATCGGGTAACGGAAAAGGACCGACCAGGACATTTTGATGTGGAAAAGGCTAAAGCTTTGGGTATTCCTCCTGGTCCTATATATGGCAAGTTAAAACGGGGTGAGTGGATTACTTTGTCTGATGGACGCAGAATTAGTGGGGTTGATTTATGTGGGGCACCTCAGATTGGCCGGAAGTTTGTTTATTGTACTGATACTGTTTTTTGTGATGGGGCGGTGGAACTGGCACAGGATGCAGATTTACTTGTTCACGAGGCTACTTTTTCTCATCGGGATGCTGATATGGCTTTTCAAAGATTACATTCTACTTCGACTATGGCTGCACAGGTGGCTTTGGCCGCAGGTGCTAAACGTTTGATGATGACTCATTTTAGTCCTAGATATGCTCCTGGGAATCCGATTTTGTTGGATGATTTGCTACAGGAGGCGCGTGCTATTTTTCCTAATACTGATATGGCTTATGATTTTTTGAGTTATGAAATTCCTAGATTTGATCAGAATTGTCAGTTATAGCAGAAGGAAGAAGGAAGAAGAAAGAAGGGAGAAGGGAGAAGGGAGAAGGTGTTTAGTTATCTAGGACAGAAGGAAGAAGGGAGAAGGCGTTTCGTTATCTGGGACAGAAGGAAAAGTCTTATTTTGTCTAAGTTTTAAACTTGGTGATGCTGCATTGTAATGGTTGTATATTTTCATTATTTTTGTTACGAGGCACGGCAGTGGGAGCATCTTGCTCCCGTGCCAGGTATTCCTTTTTCCGGCGTTGCATAAATGCGGAATTATTTTAATTCATAGTTTTGTGGAATGGGCCTCTTGCCCGTTCCTGATATTTTCAGGGCAGGCAGGGACAGGCAGGATGGAGACAGGTAGGATGCCTGCTCCCACTTAACTTACCACTTATATTCATTCCACCCCTCAGCAATGCCCTTTTTCCTGTATACATTACTATGCAGGACTATCTTAAACTTTTGAACAGTCCTAACCTTTCTTTCGACTGCCATATTATGAGGACTAAATCTTAGGATTATTCATTTTGTGAAGCACCACAGGGGAATAAAATTAGAAGTGGCTTTTGATTTGCTTGGTTTGAGGTTTGAAAATTTTTTTTGATGGCCAAATTTGATTGACATTTACGGATGGGGGTGGTGGGACTTGAACCCACACGACTGTTAAGGTCAACGGATTTTAAGTCCGTAGCGTCTACCATTCCGCCACACCCCCGTTTTTATGTCGAGTGTTGAACTTACTGCATTTGCATAAAAAGCTCATTTATTTATTTAATCACAATGTTCAAATTTTTGGCAAGTCTTTTGAAAAAAAATTTTAAATTTCTTGTATGGCGCTTTGCGCAGGCAACAGGCAATAGGTAACAGGCAACAGGGGAAATAAAAAACCTTTGGCGTTTGCGTAGGATTCCGTAGGGAAATATTCCGCAGGAATCTTATGAGACTTTTAGCTACTGGGTAGTTCCTGCAGTTTGTAAATATACCAGTGCGCACTGTTATGGAAGAAGTTGAGAATAGAAGTTCCTCAAAAAGGGAAAATCAAGGTATTTAAGGCTGGCCAAATCAATTTTAAGTTTGGGCTAAGGTGAAGGTTTAGAGTACTCTCCTGCATCTGGGCCGAGCTTTTCTATCTGGAGGTTTACTCAACTTGAGAATTTTTTTCTCAAAAAACTGAGTCCTGCCAAAATATGCAATAATTTGGAGGGTTGAGGGAAAAATACCCATTAAACTAATAATATATTAAACAGAACACAATTAACTATTGCAATTTCTAAATAAATATTGTTTATGAACTTAGAACTAGACGGGAACCTGATAATTCTAATTATTTATGCAGTCCTAGCAGGAACATACCTTTTGGTAATGCCAGCTATAGTCTATGCTTACTTGAATATGCGTTGGTATGTTGTTAGTTCCTTTGAACGAGGCTTTATGTATTTCTTGATGTTCTTCTTCTTCCCTGGTATGTTAGTTTTGTCCCCATTTTTGAACTTTCGCCCCAGACGGCGACAAATTGAAGGTTAATGCGACGAATTGAGGCTATTGGAATAAGTGTCGGTATTTTTGCTGCTGGTGGTATCCTTTACTTGATATTTCAGGTAGTAGGAGTAAATGGTGTAGATGCTGGTATCTGGACACAAGCTGTATTGGTCGGTGGCTTGGTTGCCTGGCTACTAACTTATTTGTTTCGGGTTAGTAATAGTAATATGACCTATAACCAACAGTTAAAGGATTATGAGGAAGCAGTGATCCAAAAGCGTCTGGAAGAAATGACTCCAGAGGAGTTGGCTCAGTTGCAGGCAGAAGTTGAGCAAGAAAGGGCAGCTCAGAATAAGCAGGAATAATTGAAGAAGGCAGAAGGCAGAAGGCAGAAGGCAGAAGGCAGAAGGAAAAATTGCTCATGGATAGTCAACGACCGACCATTTCGTGTCTTACCAAATAACTAAGGTTTAAAGCTTCTCCTTTAAAAGGGAAAAAAGAAAAAATTTTCCTTAAGCTTCAATCCTCTTCTTTTCAAGGAGAGGTAATTATTAATTATTAATTGTTGAAAACCCCAAGCAATTTGAAGTACCCCCGACGGTAGGGTATTAAACCCGCAACAGATTAACGAAGTCAGAAGTTAACCCACCCCTCGCCCCTCCCCCTCCCAGGAGGGGAAGTAGGGGATTTGAGCAAACCTCCAAAAATATTTGGCCTTAAAAGGCGGGGTTGCGCGACCCAATTATTTTGACAAATTATTTATCCAATATTGAAAATTAAAAATGATTTCAGTTTCTCATCGCTTTGAATCTCTACGCAATTCGGAAAATGGTCGCCAGTGTGCTTTTATTCCTTTTATTACGGCAGGCGATCCAGATTTGGAAACTACGGCCAAAGCTTTGGAGGTATTGGATAATAGCGGGGCCGATCTGATTGAGTTGGGTGTGCCCTATTCTGACCCTTTGGCTGACGGTCCAGTAATTCAGGCTGCTGCTACTCGCTCTTTGGGGCGGGGGACTACTTTGGAGTCGGTGTTGGAGGTGGTGCAGACGACGAGCAAGAAGTTGCGATCGCCAATTATTTTGTTTACTTACTATAATCCGATTTTGTCTCGAGGGGTGGAGAGCTTCCTGAAAAAAGTTTATGATGCTGGTGCTAGGGGTTTGGTTGTGCCGGATCTGCCGTTGGAGGAGGCGGATATTTTGTTGAAACCTGCTGCGGATATTGGGGTTGAGTTGACTTTGTTGGTGGCTCCTACTAGCCCAAAAGAGAGAATAGAGGCGATCGCTCGTCAGTCTCAAGGGTTTATTTATCTGGTGAGTGTGACTGGGGTGACGGGAATGCGTAATCAAGTACAGACCCGGGTTGAAGATTTGTTGGTAGAAATGCGAGGGGTGACAGATAAACCTATTGGTGTTGGTTTTGGCATTTCTCAACCGGAACACGCTGTGCAAGTCAAAAATTGGGGGAGTGATGCGGTTATTGTGGGTAGTGCTGTGGTGAAGCGTTTGGCTGAGGGAACGCCGGATGAGGGTTTGGAGGCGATCGGGCAGTTTTGTCGAAGTTTGAAGGGTGCTATTAGTTTATAGTATGGAAGAAGGAAGAAGAAAGAAGGAAGAAGGAAAAATCTTACATTGTTTGAGTTTTAAGCTGTCGATCTATCCTAACCTTTCCTTAGACTACTATATTATTGTTAGAAGAAGTATTTAGTAGAAGTCTGTTTATTGCCTGAAGAATTAAGAAAGATTTTAATTGGAATTTTTGGCATTGCTGATTCTAGGTATGATTTGAGAATTTTGTATTTGGGATTCTGTGTTTTGGATGGCTTTAGTTACTTGTTAATATTAACTGTTCCCTATTCCCTGTTATTTAGTATTTCTAAAAATTGGTCGGATAGTTGTTGAGAAATTTTCTAGATAAAGATTTTTTCCTATCACTTCAGTAGAGCGATCGCTAGTGTCAAATAGATCGTAAAATTGAGAAATAATTAGAAATTTCCAGTTGTTTTATGTAAGCCGTTGTCCGGTAGTAGGGAGAAGTGAAATTATGAATTATCGTCCAATCATTCTAGGAATTGTCGGTGATAGCGCTGCGGGTAAAACTACTTTGACTAGAGGAATTGCTCAAGTCTTAGGGCCAGAAAATGTGACTGTCATTTGTACAGATGACTACCATCGCTATGACCGCAAACAAAGGGCGGAAATAGGTATTACAGCCCTACACCCAGATTGTAACCATCTTGACATAATGCAGCAACATTTGACTCTGCTGCGTACTGGACAAGCAATTCTTAAGCCCATTTATAATCACTCAACGGGAAAATTTGACCCGCCAGAATATATTAAGCCTAGCAAGTTTGTGATTGTTGAAGGACTATTGGGTTATTCGACTAGGGGGGCGAGAGATTGTTACGATGTGAAGGTGTATCTTGCACCACCAGAGGATTTAAGGGCGAAGTGGAAAGTAAAACGGGATACTATGAAGAGGGGATATAGTGAAGAACAGGTTCTCAAAGAGATGGAAAAACGAGAACCAGATTCGGAGGCTTTTATTCGTCCCCAACGCAAGTGGGCAGATGTCGTTGTTACTTTTTATCCTCCTTCAAATGATGAAAATAGCTCTCAACTTCATGTACGCTTGGTGCTTAGGCCAACTATTCCTCACCCAGATTTTCTAGAGATTATTGGCCAAGGTAGCCCTAGTTTTCAGCCAGCAGTGCGCTTGGGGTTAGACCGGGATATGGGTAAACCAGTGGATGTTTTGGAAATTGATAGTCATGCGACTAAGGAACAGGTAAATGAGTTAGAGATGATTTTATGTCAGGATACCCCTTACTTAAGGGATTTTTGTTCGCCGAAAGGAGATCCAGATCTTGGTAAGTTAGTTGGTACAACTGGGGAACTGCTTCAGAGTTATCCTTTGGCTTTGACTCAGTTACTTGTTGCTTATCATATGATTAAGGCAACTAATATTTATCAGTAATATTTAGTTTTTAACTGTCGTATTCTTGTCATATTTTTTATCACTAAAGTTTGGTTGGATCGGTAGATTAAGTATCAGTAAATATTGAAATAGAAACTATGCTGAACAAAATTTCCGCCGAATAATTTTATGACAATTATGCTATCAAATATTATGATGATGTTGTGTTTAAGGGTAAGTGTAATGCACAGCATTTGAATGAAGCTTTCAAAATATTCCATTGACACAATTATCATCAAGACAGGATTTTAGATATAGGTTGTGGAACAGGGTTTATAAGTGGATGATTGCAGGGAAATTTTGAATATATAGGGATTAATATTTCAGCTAATATGCTAGATTATGCAGCCCAAAAAGGAGGCTACAAAAATACGGAATTCTCTTTTCTCTTGCTCCATTGGATATGACTCTGAGACCTTCCCATTGCACCTTACAGGAAGCTCCGAAGAGAGAACTCCGTTCCGCTGTCGCGAACGACAGCTTTTTATCTCCTTAAAAGAGGAGGGTTTAGACCAAAATTTTTCGGTAAAAAATACAAGTCTTGTGGAGAAGTTCTATGGAAGGTTTATATTGTGGTCTAAGAATTAAAACTTTTGTCAGTCTAGTTATATTTTGAAATAGAAATTATGCTGAACAAAATTTCCGCCGAAGAATTTTATGATAAATTTGCTGATAACTATGATGATGCGATCGAAGACTCTAAGTCTAAAGTACAGTATGTAAATGAAGCGCTTAAAATGTTCCAACAACGCAATTACCATCAAGGCAGTGTTTTAGATATAGGTTGTGGAACTGGACTTCTAAGTGGATTATTGCAGGGAAATTTTGAATATACAGGGATTGATATTTCAGCTAAGATGCTAGAATATGCAGCTAAAAGAGGTTATAAAACTATTCATAAACCGATAGAAACTGCTTTAGCTGAAATTGATTCTCAGTCGTATGATTTTGTTTTTTGTTTGGGTTCATTGTATTTTGTTGAAGATGCTGCAACAGCAATTAAGCATATTTATCGCATTGCTCGTAAAAATATTATAATCAGCTTAGATGAGGCAACTGAGGAATTTATTAAAAACGTTGTTGTGCCAGTTTACGACCATTCAAAAATAGTAATTGAAAATGCTATTGAAGATTATTTTATATTAGGTTGGACTTCTCCAACTACAGGTATTCCTATCCGAACTCGGATGATTTATATTGAGCAAAAAAACTAAGGTAATGGTTTAATTAAGGTTTGACATTTAATATGGCCTATTTATCATACTATATAGGATGGTAAATATAAATAAATTTTGAACTATAAATTATGGTAAATAAAATTTCTGCTGAAGAATTTTATGATGAACTTGCTGCTAACTATGACGATGTGCTAAAAGACCCTAAGTGTAATGTACAACACATTCATGAGGCAGCTAAAATATTCCATCAATATAATTACCATCAAGGTAGTATTTTAGATATTGGTTGTGGCACAGGTTTTCTAAGTGAATTATTACAGGGAAATTTTGAATATACAGGTATTGATATTTCTAGTAAAATTCTAGATTATGCAGCTAAAAGAGGTTATAAAACTATCCACAAATCAATTGAAACAGCTTTACCTGAAATTGATACAAATTCCTACGATTTTGTTTTTTGTCTGGGTTCATTATTATTTGTTGAAGATTCTCAAACAGCAATCGAGCATATTACTCGAATAGCTCGTCAAGCTATTTTGATTAGTATTGATGAGACAACGGAGGAATTTATTAAAAACGTTGTTGTGCCAGTTTACGACCATTCAAAAATTACAATTGAAAATGCTATTGAAGATTATTTTATATTAGGTTGGACTTCTCCAACTACAGGTATTCCTATCAGAACTCGGATGATTTATATTGAACAAAAAAACTAAAGTAATTTCAGTTATCAGTTAGCCTCCTAACGGAGTGCGGGATAGTAAAAATAAATCAATTTTGAACTATAAATTATGGTAAATAAAATTTCTGCTGAAGAATTTTATGATGATTTTGCTGCCAACTATGATGATGTAGTCAAAGACCCCAAATGTAATGCACAACACATGAGGCAGCTAAAATATTCCATCAATATAATTACCATCAAGGTAGTATTTTAG
>NZ_RCBY01000205.1 GCF_003838195.1 Okeania hirsuta | reverse complement strand
TTGGCTTAGAGCTCATGATTTCCCGGCCTCCAGCAATGCCCGTGCTTATAAGATATATCCTAAGGGAATATTTATGCGATTTAGTTCTTCTGGTTTATACTTTCCATTTACCGGACAAGGGCAAGTAGACGCTGGCTTACATCCTCTGCAATGGCCCTATGTAATGACCCACGAGATGGGGCATGCTTATGGCTTTGGAGATGAGGGACTTGCACTTCTTGGCTATGTGGCTTGCGCATCGGCTGAAGTTCCGTGATTGCCCTACCATGGGAAGGCTGGGCTTATTGGCGAACCCTAGCTTACAGTACCTTGCGCTATAGCGGGAAGCCCTATAAAAGCCTTCGAGCTGAATTGCCTAGGCATGCAGGCTGATATGATGCCTCAACGAGAATCTCAGAGCTTTATCCGATATCATGCCAAGGCACGGTATGCGGCTTGACGCTTTACCTAAAGTCACAAGGTATCAAAGAAGGGAATGCTCAATTTTACAGTAGAGTCATGATGATGGGTGGACGGCATGGAGGCTAACAGCTGAAAACTAACCGTCCAGAAACGTTTCGGTCTGACTGTACCCCTGGTTTTTAGCCAATCTCGACCTTGTTGCGAATTGGTCGCCTGTAGAGGATTTCTCCATCCTTTAACTCCGCCACCGCAACATTTGCTTTTCAAGGCTTTGCCAATCTTTTAAGGTCTGCATTCTGGGCTACAAAAACCGGTGATTAAGGTTAGCCTCTTTTCTTTTCTCTGCTTAAGATCCAAGCTTACTCGCAAACCTGTTGACTGCTGGAAGCGGCTTCTTTCTTTTGCTCATTGAAACTATAATGAAATCCGGGATCGGTAGAAAAGACGATGCCAGATTCGATCTTTTTTTTGTTTTTCTTGGCCAACTGAATCTTTTACTTTATTTACCAGTTCTTGAACTGCATTTAAGGTTTTCTAGTCTGCGATCAGATGATAATAGTCTAATCGGATCCTTGTATTAAAACAAAAACGAGGCGGCTAAGATGGATTATGCGGATCTATATCTGTGTTCCGGCAAACCAGCTAAAACCAACTCCATTTAAAGTTTCCTTTTTGCAAACGCTACCAACTGCTGGAATGAATCCACCGTCATCTCTCCAACAGTATTTCAAAGTGTAATCTCCTTGTGGTGCGACTCGATCATCTCCAAACAATCGAAAGCAAGAAAAAAGTCTTCACTGAAGCATCGAAGGCTATGGCACTCCAAGGGTGAGATTTAAGAATCTGTCCGGGTTTTCCAGCTGTAAGACTGGAAAAGTATGAAGCTACTCCTTACAATACCCGTAATTCAGTGATCGGGAAGTCATGTTTATCCTGCACCTAGGTGTAGAGATCTACCACTGGGTGGTAAGCTTTAAGTCCTGAAAATCGATGTCAGGTAGAGGAAACCTCCGCCATGAAACCCCTTCCGTACGCCAACATCTACATGTTGACTATAAGGAATTGCTTCTTACCTCACATCCTTCTTTCATGTTAAAGGCCGTTTAGCTTGTAAATCAGATTCTCTCCACTAATGCTCTATCCTTGTCCTCACAGTGAGGTCATCCTAAACTGTCGTTTGCAAAACTTTAGTTTTTGGTCAGATTTTCTCTTGCCAGGTATGATGAGATCACTTTTAAAAAGTGAAGGTCAATTCCATTTTCGCATTGCCCCCATCTGAATAGATTGGTGCTCTTGATATCGTAAGTTGGCTACGAAGCGTCCCCGCGGTTTGGTTGCAGGATAAATGGACCTTGTGTGGAATCTTGGAGATTTAGGTTGATGACTAAAGTATTGGTAATGTGCCAGGGGGAGAAAAGTGCCACATCACCCAGCAGGAGAGATGGTTTTCATAGTTTTTTATAACTAGCTCAATGATTGTTTTCGTGGGACTTAAACTAGTAAAAATCCTTTGGCTTTCGTATGCCGAGCTTAGGGTTGCCAAAGAATCAGAAATATTTTTTGAGACAGCACTATTCCAGGCGTCAAACATCATGAGTAATTTTTTACATTGCGCTGTTTTGAAGAGCAAACCCACACCCGGGTTTCCGCATCGGGATTGCGGCCTCTTTTTATGATCATTTTGTCTATACAATTAGACTTATGAAAGTAAGCTCAACAGTTGGCTTCAGTATCATGATGGTAGCACGCAGCTCATTTTGGCTTTAATCCTGAAACGGAGACAAACAATGCATTCAATCTAATGAAAGGAGATTACACTTGAGGAGATTTCTACGGCTGCATTTAAGGAGTTTGATGGCTTTTGTAGATAAACAGTTCCTATCAAGATTCATGTTGTAGTTGTTCAAGACAAACGATTTCCTTTGAAGAAGTGCAGTCTTTCCCAATAATTGGATCAGTTTTTCAAACGAGATGGGGCTGGTCATAACCTAACTATGTATTCACCGAACCGGAGATTAGAAAGGAGAAGCTGATATCATTGAAGATGAGGGAGAGTTTCGAAATAATACGTGGATTAAGCTACGAAAATCATGCATTAGGCGGGAATTTTGGAGGTTGGCAGTATGATCCTGGATCGACCTAATCAAATTGTTATGCTTGTCGAATGATAGAGCATCCTTATTATTCGTGACTTTTGTGAAAGCATGAATTTCTTGAGGGCATCTTGTTTACGGCCAGACAAAGGAGGCATGATATCTATCAACAAAAGTGATGATGGCTTAGGGGAGACTTGGCCTATTATTTGACTGAGTCTTGAGCTAATGCAGAAGAACGCAGATGAAGTGAAAAAGCAATTGCAGAGTCGGGTAAGGTAATTGTCGATATTTTCCTTTGCTCAAATGAATGCTTTCGGCCGGTAAATATGTTAGAAGTGAAAAAACGCTGAGCGGAATTTTGTATGTCTCTTCAGCTTTTTCATTCTTTGGCATATCAGCAGACTGACAAGATTTTAGCACATACAGCGTTATCCATAGCCATTAGATCATATTGAAAAATATGGGGGGGGTAGTGCAGGTGTATGATGGCTGAATCTTCCTTGGCAAAAGAAAGAGTAGAGCCTGTTCCATGGTGTACTCTAGTATGAGGACCCAATATTTTATGAGGGGGCTTTTGGAAAAAGATCAAGTATGAGCCTTAAAAGGTTCACTTTCAACTAGACGTTGGGAGTGACTTTTGTAGTCAGAAGGAACTGTAGAACTAAATAGCAGGAGCTTTGATTGCACCAGGCACGGATTAGATTTTCAATTATATTTGCAAGCGCACTATCAATCAATGGGCTAGCTTTGATTGAAAATTTCAGGCTTTCGCTAGCGATACCCGTCAAATCTAATCGTCCATATGAAAAAACACTTACTTCTATTCTTATTTTGTATTTCACATCCTTATTGCTTGCTACTATATGAGGTTATGTTCAAAAACAACTTCTTTAGCCTGAGATTTAAGTTGACTTTGAAGCAGGAGATACGGCTAGTTTGGAAATCATTGAGGTTTTCATAATGTAAATGGGATCCAGGATGAATATAGATGAATCCGAGCTTCATTAAACGGTAGATGCTGTTCTTCTCCTGGGTGAGTAACTTCGTTTTTTGACAAGCCTGGTTTTTAACAACTCCATGTACCTCACCGTGCTATCGATATGTTGGGCACGGGTACCGTTACCCTAAACTGAGTGATTACCGAAATAATGTAGCAATCCTCCAAGAAAGTGGACTGGGACTCTTTAGAGGTTTTATCGAATCTTCAATAATGGGCCGACAGATGTGAACTGAAGGATACTCACTTGGATGGGGTCAACTTTACTTTCTGGCTACACCTAGATGTGGCACTACGTATGTAGCTGTTCGAACTCCGTAGCTTGAAATACTTTGGCAAGCTGCTTTTCAATCGGAACTTAGGGTTCGTTGAGTAATGGAGGGGAGACTCTATTGGCTATTAGATGGTGAACGGAAGGGTTGTGGACTCAGTGGATTAATACGATTGGTAATGGTTGGCCTTCTGAGGCAGATGGATCGTGGCCTCAATTGGTCTTTGTGATTGCGGATGTGAATGCGGTCATGTAATTGGCAGCAGTAGCACTTTGTAGGGCGCAAATGTCGGAGGATTCGATGTATTTGCTATCGCCTGGGGTTCTTCTCAATGTTTGACTGGAACTTTGTTCTACATTCTTACAGATGATTTTTGAGATAGAAGATGAATCGGAACGGTTACTTTCCAGGTCGTAATTGGAGCAATGCGGAGGATCAGTACCTTCTAGTGTAATTCAGTAGAGTCTTTGGACGGTTCTAGCGGCTACGGAGGATGCAGACTTTACTTATCTGATGATACTATGATCGAATTTTACTGAAACTGTGAAAGTGACTACAAGCAGAGAGCAGCGTTACGCATTGTGATGATATGGATGTTAGAGGCGATTTGAAACGATTGAAATTGACTTTGAACTCCCGAGTCGAAGGCGTGCATTAACCCACTAAGAAAGAATCTCACGATTTCCATCCGGGATAATGACGCACAGATTCAGCCAATTGTGATCATGAAATCTGTACATAATCCGCGGAACGGATTCTGGTATTTGAGCTATTCACTGACAATCGCAGCCAAGATCTGGCAGGGATTCCTTTTAGTGCGAGTAGAATTTACCTCCCAGCGGTACACTAAAGCCAGGTGATTATTTAATCATTGCAAGGACTCAGCCGCTTTCGAACGAAAACTTTGCGTAGCAGCATTCGAATGGAGAATGGCTCCAACTTTTAATTAATTGGGAGGGGGGCGCATTGGTGCAGTTGAGAGATCCTTCTTGGCAACAATTCGTTGATGAAGTGAATTATGACGATGGTGGAGAGATTGGCCTCTGATGCTGATGGGCGGTGAGGTTCACTGATTTATTGGTGTGAATGCCGATAAATACAATGGATCTATTGGGAAGCAGCATTAAACCCACTGAAGTATTTGCTGGTGTTGGCAATTACTCTCGGTTCTCCTGGAGAGGCTAATGACTGTTCTGATCCTGGGGATGCCTGACTTCCAGCCTATGATATTGGTATAGTCACTCCATATGCTGAGGTAGACCGATTCCGCTAGGTATTCAACCTGCCAATTCAGAGGCATTGTCTACGAGTAGATTATTGAGGTGGATAAATGGATTGCAGTTTACAATCATTGACAGCTAATATGATGGTATCGGCTCTTCAGTGGTTTCAGAAAGATTTTTGGATATACGGTTGCGGAAGGAGATCAGGTTCGTCTAAAGGTGAGATCGTCGTCGTGGATTATGCTAAGATTTCGCCATCAAAGATCATAACTTTGTATCCGCTGGAAAATATTTTGTTCGATCAGCTGTAGTAACGGTTTCTAGATGAGAAGTAAGCATCTCAACTAGTGAAGTTGAAGGTGTGAGTTTTTGGTGTCTTTCTCTTCCAGATTCTGGAGGAGGAAATGCGAGATTACTGATGGAATAACACCTATTACGATGAGATTGGATTCGATACGGGCTTTGTGAAAGTGATATTCTTCCGAGCCTTTCAATGTGATTGGAATTGGGGGCAATTTGACTGAATGGCAATGCACATTTGATGCTGGATATCAGAATTCAGCCCCGATAACTGGCGGATTTTGGAAGTGATTAGTTCGACTTTCGATCCAAGTTTAGCAGGTACCCATTCAGTGTTTCACCTCCTACTGACAGGTTCAACTTAAGATGCAAGAGCGCATTTTTGAACTTATCCGAATTACGATTGCTTTGGGTAGAGAGGTTGTTGCGCGTGCAGCACCTAGTCTAAATCTACATCTGAAATTGCGACAGTAGAAAGGATTATCAGCTTCAATTTCATTGCTGAAAGGTAAGTTTTCGGACTTACACAACTGTAAAGCAATAAAAACAGGAGTTATCTTCAATAGCCCGCTGCGAGTGTTTTGCTCCGGTGGGTATTTGTCATCTATCAACAGGATCACAGTATGTACCAAGGAAAAGATAGGCTTGGCTATTTCCCGGAGGAGGGCAGGAGGCGTTGCGCATATCGGAGTTTTGCGGCGCTTTTGGTTGAAAAAGGCATCGGAGGTTGATGTCTCAGTGGCACAGTGCAAGGAGTCGTGGCATTGGCATTTGCGGATTGAGTATTGAAACAGATGCTGGTAAATTGTGGAGAGAGTAGTTCTTCAAGGCTTTCAAGATCGTGATTCCCAAATAACGGGCTGAACCAGCTAAGTTATCTGAGAAAGATTGGCGAAGGTGATCCGTGAGATAACTTTCGACTTTAAAAAAGCTAACTAATCGCCATTTCTAATTTGATACAAGGACAGCTGGGAGGTTTCGGCACGAAGGTCCATTTTTGACGTGGTGGGCCTGTCTAGTATTCACTCATCCTTTAAGCCAGTGGAATTGATGCGGGGATTTTGTAGATGGTGGAGTGTTTTGCACCTGCGGTCGATCCCATCAAAGACAAAGTGATTATCGATTTGGAGTTGATGTAATGCCGGCTGTGGTGGGAAAAATAAAGCCTAAATGGGTGGTTTGGGATGGAATAAGGTGTTTTGAAGGTATCTGGTACACGCGAATTCTCTAGCCAGAAGCAGCTTTGTGATCACTTAATTGAGGTGAAGAAGCGTAGCTTCCCACCTTTCAATTCAATAAGTATAGGGGCTGGAAGGAGTTGGGGTAATCAGGCAGCCTTAAACTCCATGACAGACTCAATGCAGGCATCTGGCAAGTTTATCGTTAAGAAAGAACGGAAAAGTCTCAGGATTACTAATATCGACGTCAATAAATTCTTTCTTCAAAGTTGTGGCAAAGACAGACAAGGTATATACTTTGATCGGGAAAGATTTATGCTCCCGATCTACAGACTGCTACTCACCTTTTTAGGAAGGATGTTCAGATGGGTTTGAAGGCATAGAAGATGGTACGATGTATTGGCTACATCGTCGACCTTGATTATTGATCGGTCGATCAAATTCCTATTTTTCTAATATCAGACTTAGCTTCAATGTTCTACTGGGGCTGCGGATTCAGCCTAATTCTGGTCAGGCCTGACTGGAATTCTTCCGTGATGGCTTCAGTCTTCTTTAGGATCTCCGCAAAGCAGTACCATTGTTTTATTGATCCTGCGAGTACAATCTCTTGCTCGTCGTAGTTGTGTTTCAACATTTGAATGGCCAAGCGCTTTTGATCTTTTGTTTGATTTCCTGTGCTCCAGAATCTTCATGTGTAGCGTCGTGATAATATTTTGCTGCAATTTCATTAAAAAAATTTAAAGATTAACTGAACTAAAGGGGATATTTTTCGACCTTGTATTGATATTCAAGGAATATCTTCTTATTTTTAAAGCGGAATTTCGCTAGAAAAAGAGGCTTGTAGAAAGCTTTCAACAATGAGGATTGGGGCTCACCTAAAAATTACACTTGCAATGGTACAGGCAATCTTTTCATATAGGGTCATGTGGCGCAGCACTAGGCTATGCTACTTTCGTTTATGACAAATCCCGCAGAACTTTATGGGTGCAAGAGAGAGATTAGCCTTGATCGGGACAGAGTTTGGAGAAATGTGGTTTTTGCTCGTTGCCCTTTGGGCAGAAGAAGATGTTCAACGGGATATTCGGCGGTATTCGCATTTCTTCTATTTATGCAGCCTTCTGTGATCACACAAATTGATTGATCGAGATCTTCTAGATGGAGTATTGGTGTCCATCGTTCTTGCTCCAAGTTAGGAGAGATTTTACAACCTTCATCATACAGTTTTAATTGAAAATCTTATCATCTTAGCTTTTATCGGCACCCCTTACTTTTTCCTTGTCGCAGAAATTTTGCTGAAAATTCCAAAACGTTTTGGTGAAATTGAGATGACTGGCTGGCCCGAAGCTGACTGCCAATTAATACCTATCTTTGAGATTCATTTCTCCTGATTGGGATTTTAGCAATGAACGGAGCGGGATATGGTTTTTGCAGGCAGGTGGAATCAAGCACATTATGCTTCACTGGAATTTGGCTGTTTCAGCTGGTTTAGGGCCAGCACTCTTTGGCGGAATGGAACAATCTAGTTTTGGTGTAGTAGAGCGTTTTGGTTGGTGGTTGCACATTACCATGGTATTCGTCTTCCTAAATTACTCCTAATCAAAGCTTTAACACATCATTTTTGGCTTTTCAACACCTTCCTATGCAAGCAACTCTAGAGGTGAGATGAGAATATGGACTCATTATGCATGAAGGTTAAGAGTAAAATGATGGGATTCGATGGGCGGCGGTACAGGAGATGCGATGTGATTGAAGAATTACCTGAGTTTGTGCCAATGATGTTTTTCAGTTTGAGCTGGAAAAACATTTATGGATGCTTTATAGTGTACGGGGAAGTTGGTGTTGGTACCTCCGTTTGTCGCGCAAACTAACTGGAAGAAGTTATCTCCTCGGGAATTCTCATGGATATTGGGATAGGGCAGACGAGATCGGTAAGAATCTGGATTCTAAATTGCAGATTCGCTCAAGACAAGGGAAAAACCTTTATCAAAAGATAATTTGAAATGAAATTCTCTTTGACTACATTACCAGAGAAGAGATTCATGCTTGTACTACTTGCAACGCTTGCGTAGAGGCTTGTCCGTTTGAATAATCAATTGGAACGCATACTTAACTCAGAAGATATGAGATTCCTGACGGAGTCTGCTGGCCCATCGATTGGCTACCGATGTTCAAATAGCATTGACGAACAGTGGAGCGGTTTGGTCGATGGCTGTGGAAGAGACCAGTGGGCAAGGAATGCGATGGCTGAGTAAGGAAACAACTTTATTTGACTTCTTTAAATTGAAAATAATGAGTGATTGAAGATAAAAAAATGGCGGGAAATGGCTGCCGAGGGCAGCAAGCGAAAACTTTTCTGGGTAGGTTGCAGGTTAGTTTGATGCGCGTGCTCAAAGGTTACGGTAGCCCTTTGTAAGATTTTGAATAAGGTGGGAATCGAATTTGCCATTCTTGGATCAGAGGAAAGCTGTAGAAGGAGACCCGGCGGCGAGCTGGTAACGATTTGTTTTCGCAGATGAACTGCCTACAAAGTGATGACTTTGAAATGTATGAGGTGAAGAAGAATTGCACGGCTTGCCGCATTGCTTTAACCATTAGAACGAATATCGAATGGGCGGAGAGTATGAGGTGGTGCCATCATCTCAATTTACAAGAATTAATTGACCAGGGACGCTTGAAGTTGACTGAAGGGGGAGCTTTCGAAGGTAAAAAGATCATTATCAGCGATTCTTGTTATATGGTCCGTGCTTAATGGCGTATACGAGGCTTCCTCGAAAAGTTTGGAAGGCTTGGATAATGAGTTGTGGAGATGAAGCGTTGTCGGAACAAGGGCTTGTGCTGCGGAGCTGGAAGGCGCTTCAGATGTTCAATAAAGAGATGAGCCAGGAGATAGCGAATAATATCGATCGAGCGGAGGAAGTCTTAGCTACCAAAGCTTGAGATCATTTGCGGTGAACTGTCCTTCTGCATGACAATGATGGGAGATGGTGTAAAAACGAAAGAGAAGCAAGCATGATGTTATGGTCTAATGGACTGCCGAGCTAATTGTCAATAATATAGTGTAATTCGATTCAACCATCCGTGCCAATCTGTTCTATTTGGGTGTAAAGAATAAAGGGATTAATTATCACATGGAGCATTGACAATTTCAGATAGTACGCGGTATTGATTTACCAAAAGTAACACCTTCAAGGAAGAAGATGAAAAATAGGTAAAGACCTACATTAAGCAGTTTGCTCACAATGGGTGAGTCACAATCGGAATCAAGCCTTCGGCGACTTGCTCCATGGCAATTTGTAGTGCTCGAGGTAGACGAGAGTCAGGCGGGTGCTAGTGGTTGTTCTTCTATCGATAGTTCGCGTGCGGCTTTCATGAAGGCTTGAAGGTGAATATGGGTAGACCTCTTTGACAGAATGACTTTACCTATCTAGATGGGGGGCAGGTTAAGACAGACGACAGAGCCACTTTTGCCGCAAAATACTAAAGCTGGGAAATCAACGATCAAAACCCTGGTGGTTTGGATACTTTGGTTGATATAAAGGCAAATTTGAAAGCAGCTGGGTGAAAGCCTGGGAGAGAGTTGGCACATAAGTATGGTCTACAGTTTGAGCATTCTAGCTAAGACCTTAACTATTTCTATTCTGTTTTCATATCCTATGGAGATCTTTAATAAGATTTTATTTCGAATAAGCACGTTTTCGACTATTTTGCAATTATACTTAAAATCAGCATCAAATTTCGATTCACACATGGATGGAAGATAAAAAAGTGGTTAGGCATTGAAGGTGTGAAGTTAGAAATTGTTCATCGCACCCGAAAGCGTCGAAGAATCGTTGCCAATTTGAGGGACGTCTGGCCGGTTTCAATTTTAAATGCTCAGACTGTACGAGTTATCCGTTATCGCATCCTCTGAAAATACGGGGTCGAGTGTAAAGATAAATCTGATCGTGAAATTATTAACACTGAACAAACTAGTTTGAGTAGTTAGTTAGTTAAGTCCCAGCAGAGAACGTTGAAATACCGTTTACTTGCTTTTTAAATTGGCTTAAATCGGAGATGGATGAGTTTGGCGATCGGAACTCTTATATGGGGGACTGGCCCAGGGAGCGAAGGCTATTCAGGCGTTGATCTGATTATCGCATTGAAGCAGAAGCAAAGTAAAGGGAGTTTGCCCTCAATACCTTCGACAAGAATTCATTAAGGCTTTTAAGTAGTGTCTGCAGCGAACAGCCTAAATTAGTCTTTCTTTTTCTTTTTTCCTCTGCATTTTCCTAAGTAGCTTTGGGCGGACAAAAAAAAGTTTACTAACAGAGCTATGAATTCGCAAGTATAGCTGTAGATCGGAGTTATTGTACTGATGGTGTTTGGCTAGCTTTTTCTGGTTACTGACACAGCAGCGGACTATTTCTAAAACCAATTCGGGACCATACTGGCGTCATTGACAGTGCCTGCTCAATTCCGTAAACTACTATCAAAATGGCGGCCTCCATAGGCAAGCCCCGCTGATGAATAGAAACTGGGAGAGATGGTGTGGCAGTGGCGGAATTTACAATTACTTATTTTGTTTTCAGCTCAGTTTCGCAAGTTATTTGGTTTCGGAGCTTGGGCTCAGAGGATTACATTGGCTGCTTTTTTGTTTTGGCAGCTTACAGTCTCTATTTAATTGCTTTTGCGATTCATTGATTGAATCTCTTGATTCGCTAATTATGCCGGCTCTCTACTTTTTAAACCTTCAACTCAACTATTTTTACGCCAATAACTTCTTACGCCAATATGCTGCATCTCCTTGGGCGGTTTTGATCGGTTGGTATTATTATTTCCGGTTTTTGTTAGCGATGGTAATCCGGGCATTCTATGGATGTTTCTGTTTATGAACGATTGGCGGCTTGATCAAAGCCTCGGAAGCATACATTTGATGATGCTTTTCTTTTCTCTCTTATTTACCACATTTCTCGCAGGAAAAGTGGCCGAAGGGTGCGGCTTGGGCAAGTATGGGTTGGGTATTGCGATGGAATAGTCTCTTCTAGCGTGGGTAGGCTATGCAAAGTACGAATCAAGCCTATGGGAACAATATGAGCCTGTGGGGATCTTACTTAATTGGGAGATGTTATGAGGTGGATCGGGAAATATACTTGGGAGGTCGTTATCTTACGATCTGGGCCCGTAATTGTGCTTCGGTAAATTGGGTTGATTTATTTGCTGGGAGTAGGATCTTATGGCCAAGGTGTGGGTTCGCCTTTGTGCTGGTACCAGTCTTTGTTGGCTTGGAGTAGCTTTGATTACGGCATTTTTGTGGTTTCAGGCCTTTAATGATCCATGATTATATTTTATTGAGCATGCTCGGTTTGTCCAATCTTCTTTCTCATCATGGTTTGGTTCCTTTAGATGAGGTGATGAAGAATAGAAAATGGATATCCTTAGCAGCTACTATGGTGTTGCTCGATTGGGCGTTTTATACATCGTTATAACCGGCAAATCAAAACGACGGACTGTACCTGAAGCGAGTGAAATCAATGCGGCATTCTACACACTCGAGGAAAAATTAAGAAGCTTGGGAATTGACCGGGAAGACTATTTAGGCTGTGTCGCTGCAGACACTACTTAAGCTTAATGAATTTCTTGTCGAAGGGATTGAGGGCAACTCCCTTTACTTTGGCTTCTGCTTCAATGCGATAATCAGAGCGAACCGCCTGAATAGCCTTCGCTGCCCTGGCCAGTCCCCCATATAAGAAGTTCCGATCGCCAAACTCATCCATCTCCGATTTAACCAATTTAAAAGGCAAGGTAAACGGTATTTCAACGGTTTCTTCTGCTGGGACTTCAATCGTTTGTTTCAGATTGATTTCCCCTAGTTCGTATTCATCGATCAGTTTTTCTTTACCTCGACCCCGGGTGTATTTTTCTACGAGTGCGATACGGATACTCGTGACAGTCTGAGCATTTAAAGATTGAAACCGCAGACGTCCCTCAATTTGGCCGTTTCTTCGACGCTGTTCGGGTG
>NZ_RCBY01000204.1 GCF_003838195.1 Okeania hirsuta | reverse complement strand
TATAACGTTTGAGTTTAGATACTTCCACTCCACAGTCAATCATTGTGAACGCCACTAATATAGCATTATAGTTTTTCACTAGACAGGAATTAGGTAAAGGCACTATATATAGTAGATAAAAACTATAGCACTATTGTATATATAGTGGTTTTGTCGGAAAAATTTGTTAGTCCTGACTAGAATAATTTTCGATTATCTAGCCATAAAAATTTGCTAGGCGATCGCCCTACCTCAAAAAAACATCTGGAGGTATTTCTCAAATTCAAACACCAGATAAACTATAGCGCTATAGTTTTAACTATCCACATCTAACGTTAATTCCTTGGCCCAAAAAAGATAAAGTCAGAGATTATTACTTTAACCCCTGACTATTCTCCAATGCGGATGGCGAGACTCGAACTCGCAAGGCAAAGCCACACGCCCCTCAAACGTGCGCGTATACCAATTCCGCCACATCCGCTCTAGTTAGCATTTATCAACTAAACTTCAAGAAAATTATAGAATTTTAGCTAACAATATAAAATGATAACATAAAATTCTGGAATGTCTACAAGAAATTTTCTAAAATCCTCTTAATGTAGCAGCCGTCAGGGCAGTTAGGACATTATCCCTCCTCTCAAATTTAGTCACAGTAAGAATGGGGAAAGAGTCATTCACTCCCAATCACTTATGACAAAAAAATAAGGTCAATAGCTTCCCCCTTTCAAAGGGATGAAAAAAAATAAACTTTAGTATTTCAACCCTTTGGGTTTAACTAGAGTTACTGATAACTGATAACTGATAACTGAAAATGCGGTTCACTAAAATTCTCATAGCCAACCGAGGCGAAATAGCCCTACGCATTCTCCGCACCTGCGAAGAAATGGGCATAGCCACCATCGCCGTCCACTCAACAATAGACCGCCATGCTCTCCATGTGCAACTGGCGGACGAAGCAGTTTGCATTGGTGAACCCACCAGCAGCAAAAGCTATCTCAACATTCCCAATATCATTTCAGCAGCCTTAACTCGTAATGCCTCTGCCATCCATCCAGGCTATGGCTTTCTGGCTGAAAATGCCCGGTTTGCAGAAATCTGTGCTGACCACGACATTGCTTTTATCGGCCCAACACCAGAGGGGATGCGGGCCATGGGGGACAAATCCACAGCCAAAGAAACTATGCAAAAAGCTGGAGTTCCTACAGTTCCAGGAAGTGATGGTCTTCTCACAGATGAAAAAGAAGCAGAAGCGATCGCCAAAAAAATCGGCGTTCCCCTGATGATCAAAGCCACTGCTGGAGGAGGGGGACGAGGAATGAGACTGGTTCGCCAAGAAAACGAACTCTCCAAACTGCTTCAGGCAGCTCAAGGAGAAGCAGAAGCAGCCTTTGGCAACTCTGGAGTCTACATAGAAAAATTCATTGAACGTCCACGTCACATTGAATTTCAAATCCTGGCCGATAGTCACGGAAACGTTATTCACCTGGGAGAAAGAGACTGTTCTATTCAGCGTCGCCATCAAAAGTTACTAGAAGAAGCTCCCAGTCTAGCATTAAGTCCTAAACTACGTCAGAAAATGGGAGAAGCCGCAGTCAAAGCAGCCAAGTCTATCAACTATATAGGTGCTGGCACTGTAGAATTTCTCCTAGACCAGTCTGGTGAATTCTACTTTATGGAAATGAATACTAGGATTCAAGTAGAACATCCAGTCACAGAAATAATTACAGGACTAGACTTAATTGCCGAGCAAATTAGAATTGCCCAAGGAGAGAAACTCCGACTAACTCAAAAGCAAGTAACTTTTAATGGTCATGCAATAGAATGCCGAATTAACGCCGAAGACCCAGACCATAATTTTCGCCCTCATCCTGGTCGCATTAGTGGTTATCTACCACCGGGAGGTTTAGGAGTGAGGATGGATTCTCATGTTTATACAGACTATGAGATTCCACCTTATTATGATTCTTTGATTGGTAAATTAATAGTTTGGGGACAAGACCGTCCTACTGCTATTCAGAGGATGAAACGCGCTCTAAGAGAATGTGCTGTGACAGGAGTTCCCACAACTATCAGCTTTCATCAAAGAATTTTAGAGACTCCGGAATTTCTGGAGGGGCAAGTATATACAAACTTTGTTGAGACTGTGATGAAACCCGATAGTAGTAAATAAGTAAGTTGGCGCAAAAGAAACTAAGTATGTAACAAAAAGTAAAGTAGCTCTAAAACCTCTTCCCTTTTGCCTTCTGCCTTCTGCCTCCTGCCTTCATTAGCTATAGCATCATTCTCAATAAACCTTGCTGACCCAAAAGCAACTCTCGTAATAAACTGAAAATACCTACCCAAATAATCGGACTAATATCTACTCCACCTAGAGGAGGGACAATTTTCCTAGTGGGGGCTAAAAATGGTTCTGTAGGCCAAAAAATCAAGTTAAACGGAAGTTGATTGATATTTACCTGGGGGTACCATGTGAGAACTATTCGGAAGATAAATAAGAAAGTCATTAACCCCAGGAGAATACCTAGAGTCCAATTCGCTAATGTCAGATAGTCCATAAGACAATAAAAAAATGTAATTTTGTAAAGTAAAAATTAGCTTTAAGTTACTTGATTGTATTTCAAATGATGAAGCGCTATTAATACAAGTTTTTCCCTTTTGAAAAAAAACTTTTTCACCATAATGATATAAGTTATGGCAGTTTGCAGATTAGTTAATTGTGAAAGTTTGACCAAATTTTCAAGAGAAGAGGAACTTTTGAATAAGTATGTAATTAAGTAAGTAGCTTTAATATCAACCACTGAAATATCTCCTGTTCCCGAAAATCTTTTGTGTAGCGCTGTAGAAATAATCTACCAGTGACACAATTCCATAAACATTAGTAATTGATCCTTCTACCTTCTGTACAGCCACACTAAAAATTTGGATAGTCCTAAATATGTAAGGATATTGATTAGTAAATCCTTTTCATGGTCAGGAGGTAAGCGATAAAATCATTACTTGTTTACCACGACCAAAATTTGTACTGAAAAAAATCGCAAACCGCTATAATATCTAAAATAAAGTAAATCAAATTTTGTGGCAAAGGGCAATAATCCATGACTCCTTCTTTATCAAACTTCTTATTAAGTCTACTGGCGGGAACTCTAATTGTAGTTATTCCTGCTACAATTTTTCTGATATTCGTCAGCCAAAAGGATAAAGTTACTCGTTCCTAGACCCTAGATACTAAACATTTTTCTTTTTGGAGCAAAGGTTAAGTCAGAATTCCATTTCCTAGAAGTTTAACAATCACGAATTCTCAGGAATAAACTTTTTTTTGCAATAACCTAACAGTTATGTGAAGGGCCTAAAAGCAAACTATTTTAGGTTTAAGCTTCACCTAATTTTTTTTGACAAAGACAAAGTGAAAGCCTCAGACTACAGAATAGGATAGACAGTGATATAATTGTCCAAACCTAACAAGCTGAGGTTTTTCTTTGTTAAATTGATGATATTGCAGAAAGAAAAATCTGGCGTTGTCTGAATTTTGAGCTTTTGATATGTCAAATATAGTAATGGTCACTGCTATACAATATTCAACTAAATATTAAATAAGCTTTATATCTGCTAAATAACTTCAAGTCTAGATACCAAACCAGGATAGAAATTTTCAACTTGAATTACTAAATTGATGAACTACTTAGGAGATTTATAATGATCAACATAGGATTTAATGGGATGAGTTTCCTGGGCATAATCCTGGCCGTAGCAGGAGCAGGATTGTACTTCCTCCGCGCATGGCGTCCGAAGCTAGCTAGAGATCACGATATTTTCTTTGCTGCAATTGGCTTACTATGTGGAGGTATTTTATTCTTCCAAGGCTGGAGACTAGACCCTATTTTAGCTTTCGGTCAGTTTTTGTTAACTGGTAGTGCCATATTCTTTGCAGCAGAATCTATCAGAATGAGAGGTCTTACAACTAAGCAAGCTAGAGAACGTACCCCTATTGTAGATGAAGAAAGATCGGTAAGTCCTGTTTATGGTTATGCAGAATCAGACTTAGACGAACTAGAACCTTATGAAGAATATCCCGCTAACCGTCGTATCAGAGGTTCTCAAGATTATCGTTCTTCTAGGCCAGATAATTTTGAGGATGACTACCGCCGTCGTCCTCCTAATCGCAGAAGTAGTTATGATAGAACAGAAGAAATCAACCCAAGATTACGCAAGCGTAGTCCTCGTTCAGAAAATTATCCTACTAGATCGTCTTCTGAATATTGGGAAAACTCTGTAGATTTAGAAGATAAGAGACCTGCTTCTCGCAGTCGAGATAATTTCAGTGATACTAATAGGCCAGAAGATAGACTGCCTCGCCCTCGTAGTCGAGATAGCTGGGAGACTTCTAGTACTGAAGAAAGACCACCCCATAACCGTACTCGTCGCCCTAGTCCTGAAACAAGCTACTCGGAAGAAACATCTCCTAGAACGAGAAAGCGTCGTCCACCAGAAGCATCATCTACTGATGGAGAAGCAACATCAGAAAATTATGTAGAGTATACTCCTATGGATTCTGTTGATAGTGATGTTAATGGTTAAATAGAATTTATAATAGAAGTAGGAATATTAGGTGGGGATAATTTGTCTTTTTAGAGTAAATAAAAAAATCCCATTTTTCCCCGCCCATTCTATTATTTATTTAGTAGCTGAATATCAATACTTCTGTATAAAATGTATAAAATAAATTTTTGCTGAATCTAAAAAATTATCATCAAAGCTTCACCACAAAATTCCTAATTTACTCATTAATAAGCTGTTTTGTATTCAAACCATATATCAAATTTTTTTCAAAGGGAACAGCGGTGCGAACCCGCGGGGTGCGACAGATGCAAGCGTTAGGAACCCGGCGAGGTCTCCTCGCCATGGGAATGCCGATCAAGAGAGGGAATGCGCACTCCTGTGAGGGAATATAGAATCTAAATGATTCTTAGCTTATTACTAATTTTCTATTAGTTTATAAACAATAGTTCAAACTGTTCAAATGTTATGAACTCCTCTATCCATTTTCAGTGAACTATAACCCCAATACTTTGCTGTGGTAAAATGAAGCCCTAATTGATTAAATTTCTTGTTTAATTTGCTCTACAACTATAGAAATTTTAGCAGTTTTCAATTTAGTAAAAAATACAAAGTACATAGACTTTAGCCTAAAATTAGAACGAACCTCTTCTCATAGACCTCTGGTGATAATTAATCTCAAACCCTGATCATACATGCATGGGCAAAAACTTAGTTCCCACCAGATGTCTAATGGTAAAAGTTATATGTTTCACTCAAGTGAAAAGTGCTATTGCTATAATTATTAATAACTTTATCTACAAAGCTTGCGCGAAGCTAATGCCTAGAATACTTGAAAGCCAATTCCCAATACAATAGTTAAAAAAGAGATAAATTTAATCTACCATAACTTTTCAGTCTAGTGCTAATAATTATTAGAATAAGTAAGTCGGCCAAATGAAACCTAAAATAACTGATATAGCAGAAGGAAGAAGGAAGAAGGCCTTTAGTTATCTAGGCGATTTAGTTATCTAGGCGATTTAGTTATCTAGGCGATTTAGTTATCTAGGCGATTTAGTTATCTAGGCGATTTAGTTATCTAGGCGATTTAGTTATCTAGGCGATTTAGTTATCTAGGAGAGGACTGAAGTTGGAAAAATCTGACGTTGTCTGAGTTTTAAGCTTTTGATATATCCTAACCTTTCCTTCCACTGCTATAGTAAATTTTTCCCAACCCCGGCCAAATTTTTACTCCTGTACCTCGCACATATGACAATTCTCCTATGGGACTCCTCCTCTTCAAAGTTAATTTTATTTATGACTAGGTACTTAATCTGAGAAAGTTGCTCAAATGTAATAGTAAGTAGCTGAAGGTAAAATTGAAAAACTTATGTTTTTCGTTGATACTTAATCTAAAAATCATTACCACTCAGCAACCCTAATCTAAGAGCTACAATAAAAATTATAATAGTTTTAATATTACATTGTTTCCACGCTAAAATTTATAGAGACAAAGTAATGCCAAATCTCACGCATTTTTGCTACATCTTCTTGAGAGCAGGGATTAATAGGGATGTTACATGCAACGTCCGCAGGTCCTAGGTAAATAAAGAATAAGATATCTTTACTTCATACAAATAATTGCTAAAAACATTACTAAACCTTACTTATTACTTAATAACTGAAGTTTTCTATAAAACAAGCATTATTTTTAGGGACTGGTATAACTTTTAAAATGTCTTAATAAGTAGCTGATTCTAATCTATGGAATTAAGTATCAATTGAAGAAAATTTTTATTAAGAAAGAATTCAGGAAACAGGTAGACGATAAATTTAGTTTGCGATGTAAAGAATTCAGAATTGATTTTTTCACATAGGATGAGGATAAATAAATAAGTTCTACACTCTCACCCAATATTAATATTGGGTGGTCTTTAGTTAGTGGCAACTGCTGAATAACTCACTCATTAATTCTGTCTATTGGCTACTCAACTCCTAACTCTATTTTTCAAAAAATTACTGGGTAATAATATTAAATATAAACTAGACTTGACAAGCAACAATGAATGCCAAATTTTTGTCAAAAACCACATTAAGAATACTTATAGTAGTAGCAGTTGGTGTGAATTTAAGTAATTTTCCTCCAGTCAAAGCTCAAATAAAAGTGGATACAATTCCCAGACCCCTGAATAAAAACCGAAAAGAAACACTACTTTCTCTGAGTCTAGAAGAACAAACTAATATTCGTGTTTATGAACAAGCTAGTCAAGCAGTAGTTTCCATAGATACAGATAAAACTAATGGTAGTGGTGCCATTATCAGTCCCGACGGAATGGTATTAACAAATGCTCATGTCGTATCTCAAGGCCGTGTGGTCAAAATTACCTTAGCAGATGGTAGAAAAGTTACAGCAGATGTCATAGGTTTTGGTGAAGAAGATTTAGACTTAGCAGTTCTCAAAATTCGAGGACAAAGAAACCTTCCTACTATTAGAATAGCTCGTCCAGGTTCGACAAAAGTAGGTCAGCGAGCTTTTGCTATCGGAAATCCTTTTGGCAGATTTCAAGGTACTCTTACTGTAGGAATAGTTAGTCGTATAGATCGAGAAAGAGGATTGATCCAAACAGATGCAGCTATTAACCCTGGTAATTCAGGGGGGCCACTATTGAATAGTTCTGGAGAACTTATTGGTGTCAATACTGCTATATTTACTCGTGGTCAATTAGGGGGTAATATTGGCATTGGTTTTGCTATATCTATGGATAGAGTCCCAGAGTTTCTAAGAGCGGTTCGAGAAGGAAGAGCGCCTTTAGTAGCTCAACAGCAAACAGGAATGTTTGATGAGAGACAGGCTGAAAAATTAGACCTTAATGGTTTAATAGAAATAAAGGGCAATTTGGACAGTGAATCTAATGTATTACCTGTAGACAATAGTTATTATGACCTTTACGCTTTTGAAGGTTTAGCAGGTCAAAAGATTTCTATTGATATGAGTAGTAATAAAATAGATTCTTACTTGATTTTATTAAGTTCAAATGGTCAAGAATTAGCTCAAGATGATGATAGTGGTGGAGAAAAAAATGCCAGAATTGTGATTACGCTACCAGAAAATGGAACTTACAAGTTATTAGCAAATTCTTATGAAGCAGGAGAGTCAGGAGAATATCGGTTGAAAATTGAGTCTGTTTCACCCAGAATTAGACCTTTCTTTGAGCGTGAAAGGATAAATTACTATAGATAAATTGTCTGAAATTTTATCTACTGATTGATAGATAGGGATATGAAGGTTAAAAAAAATTTTTGACCAGAAATATCGACAAAGGAGGATGAAAAAATTTTGACTTTTAAAGTCACCTAAATAGTAAATAGTCGTTTGCCAGTACAGTAGTTAGTAGATATAAGTAGGTTTGAGGAACGGAAACCCAATAAGATGTATTGAGATGAAATACTAAAACTTCTTGCCACATATTCTCCCCTTTTTTAGAGAGGAGCTAGAGGTTAGGAGAATCAAGGGACTGTATTTTTTTTATATGAAATATTAAATTGATTTAAAATGTCATAATGAGCGGATAATAGCAATTTTCTCAAAAAATTTATTTATAGGAAACATGAATTTCTAGGAAGTGCAACAAATTGTCTTACAGCAAAATCAAACAGTTAATAAGTTAAGTACAAGTATTGGTTTGAAAATAAAAAAAAGATGATTATAGTGATACTCTGTAATTACTAACTAAAATTTACCCTAAACTTTTTCAATTAATAATTATTCGTGATTATTTCCCACTATGCTAGTAGACTAGTTGGAGAATTTAAGTAGTATATTTATTTGAGGTGATTAATGCGTCAAGCAAGATTTTGGGCGATCGCTCCTTTTGGTCTACTAAGTATTATGGGAAAAACTTTACTTTTCCCTATCCTTCTATTTCATCCGGTGGTTATCAATTCTAGCTATGCTAATGAAATTTTAGTTCAGGATACTCCAACTCCAGAAGAAACTACTCCAACTCCAGAAGAAACTACTCCAACTCCAGAAGAAACTACTCCAACTCCAGAAGAAACTACTCCAACTCCAGAAGAAACTACTCCAACTCCAGAAGAAACTACTCCAAATCCAGAAGAAACTACCCCAACTCCAGAAGAAACTACCCCAAATCCAGAAGAAACTACTCCAACTCCAGAAGAAACTACTCCAACTCCAGAAGAAACTACTCCTTCTACCCAAGAACAAAAAGTTGGAAAAGAAATATTACAGCTAGAAGGAACACTGAGTGATGGAGACTTAGTACTTCCATCTGATGAAAGTATTTATGATGAACATACTTTTGAAGGAACAACAGGTCAAGTAGTAACTGTAATCTTAGAAAGTCCTGACTTTGATACTTATTTAGCAGTATTTAGTCCTACTGGTGAATTACTGGGAGAACATGATGATGTTAGTCAAAAAAATACAAATTCTCAACTAACAATTACTCTAACTGTTACAGGTAAATATCGTGTAATAGTTAATTCTTACGATAAAACAGGTAGGGGTCAGTATAATCTCCAAGTAATTGAGTCAGGTCAGACATCAGATTTATAATTGAAAAAATTTAATGGTTAATGGCTAATATCTAAATGCCATTTAAAGATTAGCCATTAACATTTAGCTGTGAATAAATAAAACAAATAAAACTAAATTATCCTAGTACAAACCTAATAAAAAAATCTGGTAGTGGTGCATAGTAATGGTAGAGGAAGTTGGGGAGTTGGGGAGTTGAGGAATTTCAACAATCGCCGATTTATGAAACAAGAAGCATCGCAAATTGCGATAAATAAAATAGACAGTAAATCTAAACCAGAATCAGAATATAGATAGAGAAATTCCAGCGATAAAACAGTAATAATTCATTATAAAGTATAATCTCCAAGTAATTGAATCAGGTCAAGCATCAGATTTATAAATACTAATTTTTTGACTATTTAATAGCTAATAGCTAAATGTCATTCTCAAGATTAGCTATTAGCATTAATTAGGACTTGATGATTAACTATAAAACCCACATTCCGCACCACAAAATGTAGTATCGAAGAAGGAGTCAGGAGTCAGGAGACAGGAGACAGAATTTTAGAATAAAATCATAGCTACCGTGATTGAGTAATCAATACTGCAAGTATTTATGCTTAATATTTAACTGAGAATTTGACTCCCAATCGAGGTAAATGAAGATAATTTATATAGTATAAATACCTAAGCAAGCTACGGATTTTATACTAATTTTTATGTTAAAAATTGAAGTGCGGAATGTGGGATAAAAACATTTACAGATAAAGGTTTTAGCCTTTTTGCTGCGAAAAAAAGTGTCAGCTTTTAGCTCCGAATCGCCCAAAATACTCACATTTTGAGCAGACAAAGACAGAAAAACTTAGCGACAATTATTTCGACTGCCTTCTCTGTAATTCGCATTCATTCTGACTCCTGACTCCTAAATCCTGACTCCTACCCTCCACAAAAATACTTTTTCAGCAAACCCTAATTAAACTTTATTTTTTACCGCAAACCTAACCAAGAAAAAAAATCTTGATGAGTAAATAATTCCAGTAATAACAAAATGAAAAATCCTAGCATAGCAAACCTACCATTGATTATTTCTGCGTAAGTATTCCAACCAAAAGCAGGTTCATTAAACTTGGTAGTTTCAACTTTTTTAGCAGATTCTGATGTGGATTGAGAAGTCAAATTTTCAGACATGATATTGATAGAATTTTATTAGCTTTGAAGATTTGGTAGTCCTACATAGTAATGTTTGAAGAACAAAACTTGGTATCTACCCAAATATTTATTCTCCCAGATATTCAACAGTATTTTGAGAATGGGTTGTGAAAAAATTATCCCTCCCCCTAACTTTTACCATTACTATGCACCACCACCAAAGATTTTTGATTACGGATAAAATTACTGAATTATCCCAGTCGATTTATTGTCCAATTTTTTTTACTGATTCAATCAGCGATCGCACAATTTCAGTTCCCTCAGAAGGTTCAAAAGTCAAAGGAAACTTACCTTTTGCCAACATTCTTAATCCTAATGGACCCAAACTAAATAATCCTTGAATATCTCTAAAATAGTTACCCACTACCTGAATACCAAATTTTCGTTCATCAATCCAACCCCCGTCTTTAACCAAATCAATTAATACTTTTCGATGGCGAATAGATCGACTAGCTTGTTTATCTTGACGATCAAGAATTTCTTGTTTAATTTTACCTATTTGATCCATAGGTGCTACTTCCATCGGACAAACAGAATTACAATAATAACAGCGGGTACAACCCCAGACTCCTGCTGTGTCAAGATTATATTCTTCTAATCTTTTCTCTATTTGACTGTCACGAGAATCAGCAACCATTCTATAAGCTTTGGCCAAAGCGTGTGGACCAACAAAATCTGGATTAACTTCACGAGCATTACACTCAGAATAACAGGCTCCACAAAGAATACAATTACCTGTTTGATTTAGTTTATCCCGTTCAGTGGGAGTCTGTAAAAATTCTCGTTCTGGAATTTGTCGTGCTTTTGTGCTGATATAAGGTTCAACTGTTTCTAGATTTTGCCAAAAACTTTTCATATCTACTACCAAATCTTTAATTACTGGCATATTGCCCATAGGAGCAATAGTTATTTCTGGAATAGATTTTTCAGTAGTATTAGCAGAATTATTATTACTATTATTAGCTATTTGTTGTATTCTATCTACTTCGTTTCTAATATTTTCTTTACACGCTAAAGCTGAACGACCATTAATTCTCATTCCACAACTACCGCAGATAGTATTACGGCAATTTTTACGAAAAGCTAAACTACCATCTTGCTCCCATTTAATTCGGTTAAGGCATTCTAAAATTGTATTGCCTGGTTCAACTTCTAAGGTGTAAGTTTGAACTCTAGGAGTAGTATTTTGATGTTGACGAACGATATTAAAACTGACTTTCATTGATGATAAATTCAAGATATTTTGTACTAGCTTAAGAGCTGATTTGTAAACTTAGCTAAAACCCTTATGTAATCTAACTCTCAGGGATTTAAGTATTGTTGGGTTATAACTGCAAAAACCCTTGTATTGCAAGGATTTCAGCCTCTTGATATTTACTTTATAAATCAGCTCTAATTGTGTTTTTTTTAGATGGCGTTGCTGATGGGTGGCTATGATTTTTCTTCAATGGCGATAATGTTCAGCATCGCTACTACGTTTTCCTAGGTCATGCTGCGCAAACATATCGTGCAGCGAAACGCCTAGCTATTAACTGAAAATCATTTTAGATTTTGCCAAATTTAAGTTTCATAGCTTGATTGAGCAACACCTTTTAGATAATACCAAATCCAGCGATAAAAGCAGATTTTTCTTATCTCCCAATCCTTGATTTAGCAATGGCTGTAACTTTCAAAAATACCCTTTTACTAAGGCGGATTTTGTATAAAACAAGATTAGCATTAACTATTAGTTTTTTTGTTCCGATATTATTTTTGTTTTACTACACTTCCATTAGCTTTTCGGTAGTAGGTGTTAGGTTTTAAGTTTTAGCTTGTAGATGAAAAACGTTTACTTAAAATCTATTATTTGTAATATTTGCACAAACAATTGGGTAGAAAGCTCCACATTTAACCTGCGTTGTCAACAATTTTTGGGGTTTAATTCCCATTAAATTGAAATATTAACCTATCGTCTACAACTTTCTTCAATATCTTAACCGTCGTGACTATACAAAATAACAAAATAAAAGGTTACAAGAAAAATCTTCAACAATTAATAATTAATAATTACCTCTTCTTGAAAATAAGAGGATTGACGCTTCAGGAAATTTTTTTCTCTTCTCTTGGTAGATTGGATATAGCCTTCCCTTCGGGACTTTAGGGAAAGGAGAACCTAAGAGTGTAGAGCAGCTCCGCTTGTTCCATTTTTCATGCTGCGCTTTCCATGTTGGCGAGGTT
>NZ_RCBY01000203.1 GCF_003838195.1 Okeania hirsuta | reverse complement strand
TGTATTCATTAGAAGTAAGAAACAAGAAGGAAGAAGTAAGAAGGAAGAAGGAAAAGAGATTTGCCCTTGAAGTGAGAAGATAATTTTTTTTCACCACTAATAGACATCTCCAAAAATCAAAAATAAAATCAATTGAAGAAGGAAGAAGGAAAAGAGATTTACCCTTGAAGTGAGAAGATAATTTTTTTCACCACTATATAGACATCTCCAAAAATCAAAAATAAAATTAATTATCGTACAGGAATTATCAGTTATTTCCCCCTCCATACCTATTCCCTATTCCCTATTCCCTCTTTTCTGGAGATGTCTTATTAAACAGAAATGATATAAAACTTGCTTCAACAAAATTCTTGCTACAATAAAAGTTTGAAGAATTTATATAGCAATCAGAAATCAGATGTGAGAATTGAGGTGTTCCTTTAAAGCATAGAACATGGCAGTTATCTTATTAATATATATTCGTTTTTTCCCTGTTGCCAGATGAGCTGTTGCCAGATGAGCTGTTGCCTGTTGCCTATTGCCTAAAAGTCTTCAATATCTCACAACTAAAATCATATTGTTATATTTAGCTAAACTAATTAAAATTAAGTATGTCCTTACCTATAGTAGCTATTATTGGCAGACCAAATGTGGGAAAGTCCACAATAGTAAATCGCTTGGCCGAAAATCAAGATGCAATTGTCCATGACGAACCAGGAATAACTCGCGATCGTACTTACCGTAACGCATATTGGCGAGACCGAGAATTCCAAGTTGTAGATACAGGAGGCTTGATATTTGATGATAATACAGAATTTTTACCGTTAATTCGCGAACAAGCTATGGCCGCTCTTGCGGAAGCAAGTGTTGCTATTCTTGTAGTAGATGGACAAGCAGGCCCAACTGGAGGAGATGAAGAAATAGCTAGATGGCTTCGTCAACAACCTGTCCCTACCCTTCTAGCAGTTAATAAGTGCGAATCTCTGACAGAAGGATTAACCCAAGCTGCGATGTTTTGGGAATTGGGTTTAGGAGAACCTTATCCCATTTCTGGTATTCATGGCAATGGCACTGGAGAATTATTGGATGAGTTAATTACCCATTTACCACCTATTACAGAAATTCCAGAAACAAATGAGATTAGAGTAGCAATTGTTGGTCGTCCTAATGTGGGTAAATCTAGTTTATTAAACGCATTTCTTGGAGAAAATCGTGCAATTGTTAGTCCTATTTCTGGTACGACAAGAGATGCTATTGATACTGTAGTAGAACGTAATGGAAAAACTTATCGTTTGATTGATACTGCTGGTATTAGAAAAAAGAAAAATGTGGAATATGGTGCAGAATTTTTTGGTATTAATAGAGCTTTTAAAGCTATTCGTCGTACTGAAGTTGTTCTGTTTGTAATTGATGCTTTAGATGGGGTAACAGAGCAAGACCAAAAGTTGGCAGATAGAATTATTGAGGAGGGTAGAGCTTGCGTTATTGTGGTGAATAAATGGGATGCTGTGGAAAAGGATGCCTATACTATTTATACTTATGAACAAGAAGTAAGGTCGAGACTATATTTTATGGAATGGGCAGAGATGATTTTTATTAGTGCATCTACAGGAAAACGAGTAGAGAAAATTCTAGATTTAATAGATAATGCCGCTAATGAATATCAACGTAGGGTAACAACTTCAGTGATTAATGAAGTTTTAGAGGAAGCTGTTAGTTGGAATTCTCCTCCAACGACTCGTCAGGGTCGTCAAGGAAAAATTTATTATGGAACTCAAGTGACAAGTAAACCACCAACAATTGCTTTATTTGTGAATGACCCCAAGCGTTTTCCTGATAATTATCGTCGTTATATACAAAGTCAGTTTCGTCAACATTTAGGATTTACAGGAACACCAATAAGATTACTTTGGCGTGGCAAAAAAGCTAGGGAAGTAGAGCATAATACTGTTAATAGAGCAACTCGTGTTTAAGGATAATCAACAGCTATAGCGGAAGAAAGAAAAAAGAAGGAAGAAGGAAGAAGGAAGAAAGAAGAAAGAAAAGCTTGGTTTGTCTGAGTTTTAAGTTTTTGATATGTCCTAACCTTTGTTTAGACTGCTATAATTGTCAATTCAGTTATCATATCAAATCCGTTTAATTGGACATAAAAAAAATCTTCAATCGCCATAACTACGTTTATCTTTGTAATTCTTTCTCCTCCTGAGGAGGTCCGACTGACTCCTGAGGACTCCTAACTTAACCATTCTATGGCTGTTTAACCGGATTTGATATCAGTTAGCATCTTCCGAAGGAACTTTGTTAACAGTACTTCCTGTAATAGGAAAGCGAGAAGATGCATAATTTTTTTGTCAAAGTTAAAGATTAATATATTTGGCAGTTTTTTTATTTGCTAAATAATATTATGCCCGTTGAATACTTAATAAATACAATCAATATTAGAAATAGTTAATGAGAGGATATCAGGGAGGTTCAAAAAAAAGTTTTTCCAAGATAGATAATATTAAATAGGTTAATGTTTGCTACAGATAATTGATTAGGGATATAAGGAGATAGCAGAATAACTTCTATTTAATCTAAATTTGTTATTTTATATCATGTCCGGATAATTAGTGATAAAAAAACTTTTTCCTTCTTCTCCTGTTCTTCCTCTTCCCTCTTCTTTCTTCCCTCCTGACTCCTGACTCCTGACTCCTCCGTCGTTATTTATTTTATAACTGTTCAACCGGAAATCATATTACTATCTCATCTAGGTCAACTTTTTTTTCAGTTTTTGTAAAATAACTGTAGGATAATTTTTCGTATTTTAATTAATTAAAAAGACTTGATATAAAACCTACAACCTAAAACCTATGACCTAAAACCCACGACCTAAAACCTAAAACCTACCACCAAAGTAAAAATGGATTTACTACGATCGCTTCCTCTAGGACTATACTTAGAAAAACCCATAACATGGCTACATAAACTCGACCCGAGAGTTAAATTAATCTGGCTAATGAGCTTTCTAATCAGCCCAGTTTTGAGTAGTTCAATCTGGCGTTTAATATTAGTAGCTATGTTAATTTTATTAACATTTAGTGCCTCAATTCCTTTACGAGTTTGGAAACGACAAATGGGTTGGTTGCTCACATTTTGTTGTTTAGTTTTTGTCATGAGTGCAGCTATTGCCCCTGATGGACTTTCAATTAACTATCAACCCCGTCTACCAAAAGATGAACTAACCTTTGCTGAACAAACTAATAATTTACCACCAGTACCAGAAGCTAAAAATTTTTCCAATTTTTTTGGATTGGTAAAAACAGAAACTTCAGCTGAATTAACTTCTCAAACACAACAGCAAAAACTAACTGAATTACCTCAACCTACCTCTTATAGGTACGTCCTTTTTCAACAAAGACCACTGACTATAACTCGTCGTTCAGTAGATTTAGGTATTAGGATTGCCACCTTATTATTCACTGTTATTTATAGCACGAACTTATATCTTTTAACCACAGGGTCAGAAGAAATTACAGCAGGAATAGAAGACTTAATGCAACCTTTGAATAAATTAAATTTACCTGTAACAGAAATAAGTTTAACTTTAACGTTATCCTTAAGGTTTATTCCCCTAGTTTTAGAGGAAATACAAAATTTAGTTCGTTCAGTTAGAACTAGAGCAATTAACTGGAAAAAACTAGGACTGCGACAAGCTTCTCAGGTATGGTTAATAGTAGCAGAAAGACTATTAGAAAATTTGCTATTGCGAGCAGATCAAATTGCCAGTGCAATGAAAGTGCGAGGTTTTACAACTCCCGATCAACATAAAGTACAATGGCATGATCTACAGTTAAAGGTATTGGACTGGTTAGTATTGGTTACCTTAGTGTTATTCTGGTGGGTTAGGTTAGTTTGGGGAGGACAAAATTAAAACAAAATTATGTATTCTTATAGACAATTATTTATCTGGTATGGTTAATATGTTCAAAGTAAAAAAATTTCAAAAAGTGCTGTGGGATACCTAGTCACTGATTGATTTTGTTGATAATTTTAAGACAAAAATTATAGATTGATATTTGAGTTGAATATCAAATAATTATCATTGCAGAAAATATATTTTCTGGGTCTATTTACTTCTAAGAGCATTTAATAATTTACAGAAAAAAACAAAAACCTAAATTTATCTGTTAAGCTGTAAAATCTAAAATCTAAAACAATTAGGGGCTTTCAATTGACAAAGGCCACTAAGTTATTTAAAAATCCTGTCATTATCTGCTGATTTTTAAGCCTAAATGACCAACGAAACTTATATGAACCATCCTAACTTTGGCCTCTTATACAGAGTGTGCTTAGTTGAGGATCACCAAGAATTATTTACTACCCTCTATGCTCAACGCTTATTTTTTTTAGTGACAAATGGAATAGGAGGTATTAAATTTGAACCTTTAGGTCGTTCAGACGCACGTTTAATGGTGGAAATTCGCCTCCGCCAACTGCGTCGAAATGGTCAAGCAACTGAGTACCAAAAACTTCAGGCAGTTCACAAAAATACTTTTCAATAATTAAACTGTTCTCTGCTTCTACTCAAGTAAAGTAAAGTTAACTATATTGTCCGGCCTAATCTTGAAGAAGGCAGAAGGGAAAATTGCATGGGTATAGTCAACGACCGCCCACCTGCGTGTCTTATCACCCCAAGCAATTTTAAGCACTCCCGTTGACGGTGGGTTATTAAGCCCGCCACAGACAAAGATAATAAGAAATTCTCAAATCTCAAGATAAAATGGTTGAGTCAATTACTGAACGTATTACTAAAATCCGCTCTAACTTACCTGCATCAATACGCATAATTGCTGTAACTAAACAGGTATCAGTTGATGCTATTCGTACTGCTTATGCAGCAGGAATAAGAGATTTTGGAGAAAATAAAGTTCAAGAAGCAGAAGAAAAGCAAGGCCAACTACGAGATTTACCAAATATTACCTGGCATATGATTGGCCACTTGCAAGGAAATAAAGCAGCAAAAGCCTTACAGCAGTTTCAATGGATTCATTCTGTAGATAATTTAAAACTGGCCAAACGCCTTGACCGTTTAGCAGAAGAGTTATCTTGTAGTCCTAATATTTGCCTGCAAGTCAAAATTTTACCCGACCCTAATAAGTATGGGTGGAGTATACCAGAATTAATTACTGACTTATCACAGTTAAATCAATGTCAAAATCTTAAAATTAAGGGTCTAATGACTATTCCACCCCAAGGATTAGATCATGGGCAAACCTTATCAGTATTTGAGAAAACTCAGGAGTTAGCCCAGGAAATTAGCAAAAAAAATTTGTCTAATCTAAATATCCAGGAACTTTCAATGGGAATGTCAGAAGATTATAATTTAGCCATAACTGCTGGTACAACTATGGTCAGACTAGGTAGAATTCTATTTGGTGAGAGGAGGATTACACACAAGAAGGTTGAAAGCTCCTCGCCTTTAGGCAGGGGATGAAAATGACGGTTCGGGATTTATCCCGCCGAAGTGATAAAATTAAAGTTTGAGTAAGGGTTTCATCTGCACTTGGAACTGTCCTAGTACGGAGAAATCCTGGTAAATTAAGAAACAACGTTTGATACATTCAACGCAAGCAATGGCAGGATAGGGAGTGTACCATTTTGGCATAGTGATAGAACCTCCCGAAAGCTAACAATGTGAATACAAGTGAGTTTCTAGGGGCGCTTTGACTGGTCTGACCAGGATAAGTCTGGGTGACAGCTCAGAACAAGCAAGCAAGCAATATGTATTTGTCCCGTTGCGTAGCATCCGCTTAAAATGCCTGTATCTTTAAATTATCGGGGAGAAGTCATTAAATCTGAGGACTTATGATTGTCTAGAATGTGGCTGATCAATAGACCGCGACTTGAATGCGTCAATTAATTTAAAAAAGCGAGTGCGTAATTCTGAGGAGACCTCAGAATGTAAGACGCACTCAAGAGGTGCGGTAGGTTTGACCGTTAATGCCTGTGGATGAGTAACTGCCGACGGTCTCACAAGAAGCAGGAAGTAAACATCAATTCGTCACTTTTTGTGACGTGTTGTGTCAGTTTTATGAAGCAGAAGTCAAAAGGACTGATATGCTATCACATGCAACTTAAAAAGTAAAAATAGTAGTAAACTACCCACGATTAAGCTACCTTGGGACAATAGTCCGAATTTGACAGTAGCGAAGGAGTAATTTAATGGTGAATGGTCTTTTTTCCAAACTAAAAGATTTTGTAGGACTCAACGAACAAGTTGAGTACGAATATGATTACGATGAAGTGGAAGGAGAACAATATCAAAGTGTTTATCCTCCACAACAGCAACCTCCTGCTGCTATACCAGTAGCAGAAGAGGAAAATCGCAATAGTCGCCGATTAAGAAATAGGGCCACTACTGCGACAACAACGACAAGCAGCACAGGTATTACTGGAGCTGTTAAATCAGAATCTGGAATGGGATCGGTTATGAACAATGTAATTGGAATGCCTGGCGCTTTAAATGGAATGTCAGAAGTTGTGGTTATGGAACCACGAACTTTTGAAGAAATGCCTCAAGCAATTCGTGCTCTACGGGAGCGCAAGTCCGTGGTTTTAAATTTGACTATTATGGACCCAGACCAAGCTCAAAGGGCAGTGGACTTTGTAGCAGGTGGTACTTATGCTCTGGATGGTCATCAGGAACGTATCGGAGAAAGTATTTTTCTGTTTACACCAAGCTGCGTACAAGTCAGAACTCAAGCAGGTGTAATCAACGAGATGCCTCAGACTCAAACACGCCCTCGTGTGGGAACTTCTGGGTCTCAAGTTTGGCAACCAGATCAAATTCAAATGATGCAATAATAGCTGAGGAATTTTGGGTATGGGGTCACAAACAAATATAATTAGCGCTAATTATATATATCTATCTAATACCAATTCACTCTAAGGATGTCACAAATAGTCAGCAACTGAATGATGTGGAATAATAGGCTGAAATTACTGTGTAGTTAATACTTTAAGTCTATCAACTTTTACTTCGCGCCTTCTGTACGGGCGAATGGCCATTCGCCCGTGCTGACTTCTAACTTCCGTGAAACGGTATAGGAACCCATTATCAATTCCCTATTCATACATTTTAGTTGAAAAATAAGGGGTTGGTGATTTGAAGTATGATATCATATCCCTATGGGGGTGGGATAGAACTCCGTTCCGCGCTCCGCGACCAAAAAACTTTCTTCTTCTATTCCTCTTTAATTCCCTCCTGACTCCTAAGTAGTTAAGACTAATATCATGCACGCTATTCAGCAACGTGAAAAATGACAACTGCAAAGTTTGGTTTAATTGGTGGTGGGGTAATGGGTGAAGCTTTATTATCCCGACTGCTGGAACAAAAAATTTATCAACCCTCAGAAATTTTAGTTAGTGACCCGCAGCAACAAAGGCGAGATTTTTTAGCACGGGAATATGGTGTAGAGGTAACTACTGATAATCGTTTGGTGGTGACTACTACAACGGAAGCTTTGTTACTGGCGGTTAAACCTCAAATATTTGATACCATAGCATTGGAATTGGCAGACTGGCAAGTTGGTGGCGAGACTATATTGGTAATTTCAATTATGGCAGGTGTACCTCTACAAAGGTTGGAGGCAGCTTTCCCATCGCGACCTATGGTAAGAGTCATGCCTAATGCTCCAGCGACAGTGGGTGCAGGAATGAGCGCGATCGCTCCTGGTAAGCATGTTCAACCGGAACATCGGGAGTTAGCTACTCGCATTTTACGGTCAGTAGGACAGGTAGTGGAAGTTCCAGAAACTTTAATGGATGCAGTTACGGGTTTATCTGGTTCCGGACCTGGTTATGTGGCAATTTTAATTGAGTCCTTGACAGATGGGGGAGTTTGTGCTGGTTTGCCTAGAGCGATCGCTTATCAGTTAGCATTACAAACAGTTTTAGGTACGGCAGTTATGTTACAGGAGTCGGGAATGCACCCCGCACAGTTGAAAGACCGGGTAACAAGTCCTGGAGGAACAACTATTGCCGGAATTGCGGAATTAGAAAGTTTGGGTTTTCGTTCTGCTTTAATTGAAGCAGTGGTGGCGGCAACAGAAAGGTCTCAAGAATTAGGCAATAGTTAAATAGGGTTTGGGAGTAGGAGAGTAGGGGAGTAGGGGAGTAGGGGAGTAGGGGAGTAGGAGAAATATTTGGTAATGGTTGAAGATGGAACATTTTTTATACCGAATTAAACGGATTTGATATAATCCAGCATTTTAGCTGTGTCACGCCACTACTGGACTCCTGATTCCTGAGTCCTCCCTTATTAAAACACGGCGTTGGTGAAAAGAGGTATGATATTATGTCCGGATAAGAGCGCGATAGAACTCCGTTCCGTCTACGTGGCAAAAAAAACTTTCTCCTTCTACTCGGGGTTTCTTCTTCTTTCTTCCCTCCTGACTCCTGACTCCTGACTCCTAAAGAATCAAGATTAATATCATACACTAATTTACCAATGCCTAAAACACAATTTCCGGATGAACTAACTCAAAACCTTCATCCCTCAATTTTTTATTTGATACTCTAGCATTAAAAGGTCGCATTGATGAGGGAGAACCATCCCAAGAAACTTTTTCTAAACCTTGATATTTATGTAAACTATCAAGTAATTCTTTACCTTTGATTGGTACATCATTAACTAAGTTGTAAATACCCTGCAACTGTCTGTCTATAGCAAATTCTACAGCACCGACGATATCATCTAAATGAATCCAGTTTGTGACATCATCACCAGTACCAGGGCGAGTTTTGCCTCCCCACCTACTAAAAATTTTTATTAGCTCTCTACCAGGACCGTAAATTCCCCCTAAACGGAGAATACAAACTCGTTGCTGGGGAGTGGATGCAGATAATAATACTTGTTCTGTTTCGTGGAGAATTTTTCCGTTGTCAGTGGAGGGGTTAGCGGGGGAATTTTCATCTATCCATTCACCATTTTTGTCACCATAAACTGAGTAACTACCTGTGTAAATTACTTGTTGAATATTGGGAGTTTTTTTCAAGGTGGCAACTAGAGTTTGGGCAGTTTCTAAATAGGTTTGTTTGTACTCCATGCCAATATGAGAGCGAAAACCGACACTCAATAATACCATGTCTTGGTTTTGCAATACATCCTGCATCGCTTGGGGGTCATTGCCTTTCATTACTACTACTTGTGAGGTTATATTTTTTAGTTCTGAAACTTTTTCTGGAGTAGTAGTAGTCACTGTTACTTGATGACCGTTTTGACTCCACAATTTGGCAACTTTAGTGCCTACATAACCACAACCGATAATTGCTATTTTCATTCTGTTATCCAATATATTACTTACAGGACTTACGGATGAACACTAAATCAAGTGAGGGCGTTAGCGGAGCTTTGCGTTAGCAAATGCCATTCGCCTCTACATATGGCGTTTTCAAGGTTAATTTGCGTAAGTCCTGACTTACTTTTATTAAGTAGATGGGCATAAATAAACGCAATATTAGAGGGCGGGTTTTTAGAACTAGATTGCGCTTAAGTCAAGGCTTTCGGTTAAACCCGCCCCTACAATTTTTTAATGTTTAATTAGAGCTACCTACTTACTATTGTTATAATACAATATGATCGCTTTTTTTGATAGTAGTTAAAGTCTTAACTATCATTGTCATTATTTATGTGAGAATTGTATCGGTATTACTAATATTTGAGAAGTGGCATTTGCTGTAAAAAATATTTATCAAGGGGTTGAAAAGCATATAGGAGAGTATGGAGGAAAAAAATGAAGTTATGTCTATCAAAAAGGCTTCTCTTCGTTATCAAGATGAAAAGTCAGATAAGGTTTATGAAGTGGAAATAGTTTACCATGGTTGGAACAAATATCAGGTTAATTTTTCCTATGGTAGAACTGGTCGTAAGCTTAAGAGTGACACCAAGACAAAAACTCCTGTTTCTTTAAATGAGGCGGAAACAATATTTGATGAGTTAGTTAATTATAAACAGAAAAGAGGGTATAATATTTCTGATTTTCAACATATTTACTACGAATATTTATTAGAAATATCGTTGCCTGAAAGACAGAAAATTATCAATTAAATTAAGCAAAAAAAAGTCAGCAATTTTTGAAATGAGCTTAAAAAAGCAGGGTTTAATATTAGAGAATATTTGGCAGAACTTGACTTAAGTCATACTAATTTAAGTAATGCTGACTTAAAGGGTTGTAACCTTTATAAAAAAAATTTAATTGGTGCATATTTAAGGGGTGCAAAACTTCAAGGTGTTATTTTAGAAGAAAGTAAAATTGATGAAACGACACAAATTGATTCTAAATGGCGATTAGTTTGGAAATTAGTTAATTTAGGAGGAGAAAATCGGGATTTAAAGGGAGTCGATCTGAGTGATATTGAGATTAATTTTATCGACTCTGATGATGATGATTCACGGGTCAATTTAACTGGAGCTAATCTTGAATGTGCTAATTTTAGTAATTCTGGTTTATATCAATTTGATTTTACTAATGCTAATCTTAAAAATGCTAATTTAAGTGGTTCTGAACACGCTTTTTTAGCAGGTGCTTGTTTGATAGGTGGAGATTTAAGTGAGACTTGTTTTATTACGGGTTATTTTAATGATGCTGTGTGTATTAATACTAATTTTAGTGGAGCTTCTTTTTGCCATGATGATTCACATTTTAGAAATGCTAATTGTAGAGGGGCAAATTTTCAGGAAGCACATTTTACTTTAGGTGAAATGAATGGGGCAAATTTTAGTTATGCAAATTTTTTAGGTGCAACAGGTTTAGATAATTTTTTTGTTAGTGCTATTATGGAGCTACTTACAGAAGAAGTAAATTTTCAAGGTGCTAATTTTACAAATACGGATTTATCAGGAGTGGATTTTACTCAGATTAAGTTGATTAATTTAACTGGAGTAATATTTGACGGAGCGAATTTAAAAAATGCTAATTTTTCTGGTTTAAATTTAAGTAATACTTCTTTTAAAAAAGCGAATTGACAAGGAGCAAATTTAGAAATTTGTAATTTGGCTAATGCAGATTTAACTGATGCTAATCTTGAGGATGTTAACTTAAAAGGAGTGATTTTTGAATAGATTTGTCATGGGTAAAAATCTCAAAATTAATAGACATCTCCAGAAAAGAGGGAGTAGGGAGTAGGGAGTAGGGAGTAGGGAGTAGGGAGAAATAATTGATATATCTAGTGTGATAATTGATTTTATTTTTGATTTTTACCGAAAATTTTTGGTTTAAAGCCTCCCCTTTTAAGGGGATAATAAATAAAAATTTTCATGATTAGTCAATCCTCTTCTTTTCAAGGAGAGGTAATTATTAATTATTCATTATTAATTATTAATTGTTGAACAGATGTCTAATGGTATGGAAGAAAGGAAGAAGGAAGAGGGAAGAAGGAAGAAGGAAAAATCTGGCGCTGTTTGAGTTTTAAGTTTTTGATATATCCGCGCCTTTTCCTTGCACTGCTATATTTAATACCAAATTGATAAATTTTTGCTACAAATAGCTAGGGTATCTCTTAGAACTCAGAATTTCCTACCGAATGCTCCGCAAACAGAATTCAGGAGTCGTATGGGAATAGATTTAATACCATTTTTGATGTTGTAAGTTATCTTTTTCGTCAAATATACTTTCATATAAAGTATGCGTGATGGAGCTTATTATTCGTAACATTCTTTTTTCAAAATGGTATAATTAGTAGAATCGGTTTGCTGACCAAACGCCTAGAAAAAACTAGCTATAAGATCAGAAAATGTTATTTAGACAACTATTTGATCCAACAACAAGTACCTATACTTATCTGTTTGCTGACCAGGCAACTAAAACTGCTGTTTTGGTCGATCCAGTGCTTGAACAGGTGGAACGAGACTTGAAATTATTAACAGAATTAGAATTGCAACTACGCTATTGTCTGGAAACCCATATTCATGCTGACCATATTACAGGAACTGGTAAACTAAAGACTGTAACAGGATGCTTAGGTGTTGTGCCGAAAAATGCTCAGGTGACTTGTGCCGATCGCTTTCTCGAAGACAAAGAAATATTGGCAGTGGGAGAAATTCAGATTCAGGCGATCGCGACTCCTGGTCATACTGATAGTCATCTTGCTTATTTAGTAAACAACAAATACCTATTAACAGGAGACTCTCTGTTGATTAGAGGGTGCGGTCGTACAGACTTTCAAGGTGGGGATGCAGGGGTATTATATGATGTAGTTACTCAAAAGTTATTTACTCTTCCTGATGATACTTTGGTTTATCCAGGTCACGACTACAAAGGTCAGACTGTTTCTAGCATTGGCGAAGAAAAACGGTTTAACCAGCGTTTTGCAAGTCGCGATCGCCTTGATTTTATTCAACTTATGGCCAGTCTAAATTTATCCAACCCGAAAAAAATGGCAGAAGCTATTCCAGCAAATCAAAATTGTGGACAGCTTAAGAATTAGCTCTTATATCATGTTCGGTTGAATACTTATAAATAACTTAGCGAGGAGTCAGGAGTCAGGAGTCAGGAGTCAGGAGGGAAGAAAGGAGAAAAATCAAGATAATTTCAGTATTTCAAGATAATTTCAGTATTTATTCGGTATTGTCAGTTCTGAAATTTTATTTATAACTGACCCGTCCGAACATGATATTACTGATCTAATCTAAAAGCATTGACATATAAAGACAAGTGCCTTTTTGGGGTCGAAAAAAGTG
>NZ_RCBY01000202.1 GCF_003838195.1 Okeania hirsuta | reverse complement strand
TAATTTTGAACACCGTGTAGACGGTGGGGTATTAAACCCACAAAGAAAATGATAATGAATAGTGAATTATTTATTGGATATCTCCAAGAATCAAAAATAAAATCAATTATCGCACAGAAATTATCAATTATTTCTCCCTTTCCCCTACTCCCTACTCCCTACTCCCTCTTTTATAGTTACAGTTTGCCAAAATAATCTAAATTTTGACAAACAAACGTAATTAATAATCTATAGACACACTTTCTAAATTAGAAGAAAATGGTTAAATTCTAATCTAAAAAACCCATCAAACCTTCATTATCAACCTGATTAGAAGCAACTGGACGATTCATCAAAGTTTGACTAACTTCTAAATGATTAGTACCTATAGGGCGAACTCCAGAAGCAGTAATAGTACTATTAAACTCTAATCCACTAGAAACAACTGGACGAATTCCAGAAGCGGACATTGTATGATGTACTTCAAGACCTGTTGAAACTACAGGACGATTAGAAATTGTTTGAGTATACTTAAGATTAGTTGTGCCAATAGGACGATTTCCAGGTAAGGCTAATTTTCCAGATACTTGAGATTCTTGTGCTTGCTTTTCTTGTACTGGTTTGGTCTCAACTTGTAAAGTGGTACGCTGTTGAGACCCTTGATCCAATTTTGTTGGCTGATTACTTTGAGTAGTAGTTTTACTACTACTATCAGTAGTTTTATTAGTTTCTGTCATAGTTCCATTAGTGCTCATAATTTTACCTCTCCATTATTAAAATTGGTTGACCACTTGATAATTAGAACCACCAATTTTTGTGATTGGTCTTTGTTTGTTTATTGAATTCTTAAATTTTAATAAACCTGTAGTTATTGTAACCATACTTAAAGTCAAAAACATAGTTTTGTTAAAAAATACAACATCTCAGGGAGTGTGGGGAGATGGGGAGATGGGGAGATGGAAACCCACCCCTAACCCCTCCCAGGAGGGGAATTTGGTGAGATGGGGAGGTGGGGAGATTTGTATAGTATATTTGTACAACTAAATGTATTTTATATTAGTATTTTCTGGCGACAAAAAATTAGCCCTGGGGGGATGGGGCAGTAGGAGAAATTAAAAAATATATATTGAAGAAGGAGACAGGAGACAGGAGACAGGAGACAGGAGGAAAATTACATGGGGATTCTCACCCCAAGTAATTTTGAACACCGTGTAGACGGTGGGGTATTAAACCCACAAAGAAAATGATAAATATCCTTACCATTACCATGCAGGACTACTGAAGAAGGTTGTTGGTTCAGGGTTTTAGGTTTAATCAGCCTGAAGTTGACGATAAAATTTATTTAGAGTAGGCAACAGCGACCGAGCAGTCTTACTTTTAATTTTTGATTTTGAACTTTTAAATTATGCAAACAACAATTCCTACTCTTCTAGCTCTTGACTTTGATGGCGTTTTATGCAATGGACTGGTTGAATATTTTCAAACGGCCTGGCGCACCTACTGTCAAATTTGGCAACCATTAGAGCAAAAACCAAATAATGATTTGGCAGAACAGTTTTATCGATTACGTCCCGTAATTGAAATTGGCTGGGAAATGCCTGTTTTGATTCGGGCATTAATATTAGGTATTGAAGAAGAAAGTATTTTACGAGAATGGCAAGCGATCGCTACAAAAATTGTGACTGAAGAGAATCAAAATCCAGGAGAAATTGGTAGTTGTCTAGATACTACTAGAGATGAATGGATAGCAAAAGATTTAGAAGGATGGTTGTCTTTACATGAGTTTTATCCAGGAGTAGTGGAAAAATTAAAGCAGTTAATAGTATCAGAAGTTAAACCAGTTATTGTGACAACTAAAGAGGGGCGGTTTGTACGATCGCTCCTCCAAAAACAAGGTGTGAATTTACCAGAAACGGATATTATTGGTAAAGAATGTAAACGTCCTAAATATGAAACTCTGAGAATGTTATTAGCAGCATCAGGAGCAGGAACAATTATTTGGTTTGTTGAAGATAGATTGAAAACTTTACTATCTGTACAAAAACAATCGGATTTAAAAGAAGTAGAATTATTTTTAGCAGATTGGGGTTACAATACTCAGAAAGAACGAGAATCTGTAACTCAATATCCACCTATTCATTTATTATCTTCTACTCAGTTTTGCCAGAATTTTTCCCTATGGAAATAAGGAAGAGGGAAGAAGGAAGAAGGAAGAAGTTAAAAAGGAAGAAGGAAGAGGGAAGAAGGAAGAGGGAAGAGGGAAGAGGGAAGGAAGAGGAAGACCCCTTGAAGGTTAGGAAAAAATCGACCAATAGAAAATAGAATATTCCAGATTTAAAGCCTCCTGATTACAGATGTAATGTTAACGCAGTTCCAATCTTAGGAGGCTAACTGATAACTGAAATGACCAAGTTACTCAAAGTTTAATACCAGCTTGAAAAAAAAATGCGACAAAAAGCTGTATTTTGTTAGATTATCTTAGATAGATATAGCAATATAGCTATTATTTTTACCTTTTTTTCTTCAATGTCACTATTGATTCTTTCCTTCTTTCTTCCCTCTTCCTTCTTCCCTCTTACTTCTTCCTTCTTCCTGATTAATTAACTACTTAAATCTCTAAAAATTAGGAAATAAAAACGATGCTAGACCTAACAAAACTAGCGAAACAAATGCAAGGGATGAGCCAACATCTCACAGCAGAAGCAATGGCAGCACAAAATAGATTAGAAATAGCTCAACAATTATTGGCAGAGGCAAAAAATGAACAAGAAGAATTATTAGAATTAGAAGAAAGTTGGAGCGATCGCATACTTTTTAATCCAGCTATTCCTATAGAATCTTTAGATATTTATCCCTTAATTAATCCTCCTCCTAAAAATCATACAGTATTTGCTACAGACGGTTCTCAAATAGCACCAAGTCACCATGAAATAGCCTATTGTTATTTGCTAAATATTGGGCGAGTAATGTTGAATTATGGTGAAAGTATTTATCCACTTTTAGATAGTATTCCAGAAATTTTTTATCAAGCAGATGACCTTTATATTTCTCGACAATGGGGAATTAAAACTGAAGAATGGATGGGTTATCGACGGACTATTTCTGAGGCTTTGGTTTTGGCAGAATTGGGTTGTGAATGGAGGAAAAATAATTCGGATAATTTAGATTCCCCAATATTGGCAATGGTTGATGGTTCTCTGATTTATTGGTTCTTAGAATCTTTGCCTTCTGAAGCACGGGATAGAATTTTAAATCCGATTTTAGATGCTTGGAATAAATTAAAGTTAGCGGGTATTCCTTTGATTGGTTATTTGAGTGCTTCTCGGAGTAGTGAAAGTTTATCTTTTTTACGCTTAAAGGCTTGTATTTATGATGAACCTGACTGTGTTAGTAATTGCCCGAATGTTGGGTTAGGGGGATTTGGTTTTACCGAAAAAGCACCTTGTCAGTCATTTGAACCCTTGCGAGATGTGGTATTTTGGGGTTCGATATTGGAACCTGGGCAAAGAAGTCCTTTATGGCAATCTTCCGCTAGAATTTTAGATTTATATGGGGATAATATTATCTATTTTTGTTATGTGAATGTTGGTACGGAAGTTGCCAGAATTGATATGCCAGAATGGGTGGCTGAGGATGAAGAAATGTTGGAGTTAGTGTTAGGAATGATGTTGGCTCAAGTGCAAAAGGGTTATGGTTATCCGGTGGTATTAGCGGAAGCTCATAATCAGGCGGTGGTTAGGGGAGGCGACCGGGCGAGTTTCTTTGCTTTATTGGAACAGGAAATGATTAAAGCTGGTTTGAAAAATGTGGGAACTTCTTATAAAGAGACTCGGAAGCGGGGGAGTATTGCTTGATGAAGTTAAAAGTCAAAAGCGAGTGTGTAATTCTGAGGTCTCCTCAGAATGTAAGACACACTCAAGACAGTCAAAAGTCAAAAGTAATATCATGTTAGGTTGAATACTTACACTTTGGAGGAAGGAAGGCAGTAGGCAACCCACCCCTCGCCCCTCCCCCTCCCAGGAGGGGAAGGCAGAAGGGAAAGAAAGCTTCAAGGCCAGAAGTTTTTTTATAACTGATTATCCGCAATTCGTAGCTCCCCCGGAGGGGGAACATGATATAAGACTTTATAGTATAGCGCTGTGCGCAGGCAACAGGCAACAGGCAACAGGTCATCTGGGGGAATAAAAAAACCATAATATAAGGCTTTTAGCTATTGGACAGTTCTTGTAATTTGTAAATATGCCAGCGCACATTGCTATAGGTTGGGTTGAGTGCGACTCGTTGGGTCAAAGAAGCCATGACTACAATATGACTCTTTAACCAAAATCTTAAAAACTCATAGGTCAGGTATTGAGGATTATTGGGTATTAGACATCAAAAATCGTCAATTGTATGTTGATCGAGAATCTACTCAGAAAGGTTATCAAAGAGAGATGATTTTGACAGAAAATGATTCTATCATCCCTCTGAGATTTTCTGATTGTGTGGTTCAGGTTGCTCAAATGTTGCGCCCTGTCAGTTGAAAATTTACCTGAAGGGCAAGGTTTATTGTTTGACACGCGCCTTGTCTTATGTTAGAAGATAGCAATCCTAAACGATTTGTAAAAAAGTTTGTAATTGTTCAGTAAGTAGGTAATAAAAATTATGGATAATATAGTATCTAAGAACGGAAGAATATGGATTAGCGGTGGAAGGGAACTCTTATTAAAAATATTACCAAAATATAGTATAGGTTTAGAAATTGGGGTTCATCAGGGAAGTTTTTCACAAAAAATACTGGAACTTGTGGAACCGAAAAAAACTTCATTTGGTCGATCCCTGGCACTATCATCAAGAAAAAATTTATCAAAAATCCTGCTATGGAGGAAAAGTTGGTAAAAGCCAACAGGAAATGAATAATCGTTACCAATTAGTAACACAAATGTTCGCTGATGAAATTAAGTCAGGTCAGGTAGAAATTCACCGAGATTTTTCCAATAATATATGTCAAGACTTTGCTGATAATTATTTTGATTGGATATATATCGATGGTAACCATTTGTATGAGTATGTTAAACAGGATTTGGAATTATATTATGGCAAGGTAAAAACTGGTGGTTTGATTACTGGCGATGATTATTTTCAAGGTGGTTGGTGGAATGGAGGTGTGGTAAAAGCAGTTAATGAGTTTGTTATTAATTATAATCTTCATGTGGTCTTGATCCAAAACGGTCAGTATATATTACAAAAGCTATGATATTTAAAATATCGATGCTCAAATACAAATTAATGAATTATTCAATAAGCACTCAATAAAAATATGCGAATTACTATTTTAGCATTGGGAACAAGGGGCGATGTACAACCTTATATTGCTTTAGGTTTAGGATTACAAGCAGCAGGTCATCAGGTAAAAATAGCTAGTCTTGATATCTTTGAAGATTTTATTAGCAATAAAGGACTTCATTTTGCTTCTCTAGGAGGTATTTCTAAGAAATTGAAAAAGCGTTCTCAGAATAAGGATAAAATTAATAGTATAAGTTTTCATGGTTTATGGGGTAGAATTAATTGGTGGTTCATCTTTGGCTCATCACTTGAAAACTTAATGTTTAAAACTTGGGAAGTATGTCAAGAAACCGATGTTATTATTTATTCTCGTCTGTCTTTACCAGCCTATCATATTGCGGAAAAACTTGGTATACCTTGTTATGCAGCTTATACAAATCCTTTAACTCCCACTCGTACTTTTCCTAATCCACTTTTTACATCAAATTTTAATTTAGAGGGGAAATTAAACTGGTTAACTCATATAGCAGAAGAACAATTTTGCTGGCAATTTATCCGAAAAGAAATTAACCAATGGCGAACCAAAACCCTAAATTTATCACCAATTCCCATTACAGGTGTTTATAGTCGTCAAAGACAACAAAAAATTCCAACTCTCCATTGCTATAGTCCTAATGTTCTACCAAAACCTTCAGATTGGCAAGATTGGGCTTATGTTACAGGATATTGGTTTCTAGATAGTCCTGCAAATTGGCAGCCACCAAAAGAATTAATAGATTTCCTCGCGGCGGGTTCCCCTCCTGTATATATTGGTTTTGGAAGTATGAGTGATACTAATCCAGAAGCATTAACCAAATTGGTACTTAATGCTTTAGCTCAAAGTGGACAAAGGGGGATCTTGATGAAAGGTTGGGGTGCATTGAGTAATGCAGATTTACCAGACAATGTATTTAAGATTGACTCAGTACCCCATGATTGGTTATTTCCCCAGGTGGCAGCAGTCGTTCATCATGGTGGTGCGGGTACAACTTCTGCAGGGTTGCGAGCTGGTGTTCCTTCTATTATTATTCCTTTTGTTGCCGATCAACCTTTCTGGGGGCAAAGATTGGCTAATTTAGGTGTGGGAACTCAACCCATACCGCGACAGGAATTAACGGCTGAAAGATTAGCTGCTGCAATTACAATTGCTACTAGCGATGAAACTATGAAGGATCGAGCGCGTATTTTAGGACAAAAAATTAGGGCTGAAAATGGAGTTAAAAATGCCGTAGAAATAATTAATTCTCATTTATCTTCTCATAACTAATAAACAAATAATTATTACCCTTAATCAAAATGAGTACCCAAATTCTTCACATTCAAAAGAAAAATCGAACCCCTGCTAATACAGTTGTTAAACTAGAGGATTTTGATTATCAGGAAGGGGAAACAATTGACCCCAAAACGATTATTAAAAATCCTAATATTAGTTTATATTGTCTCGACCTCCAAAATCAACGAGCAATTTTTGTAGAAACTCCCTTAGATATCGATCTGTCTCAGGCAGCCTTTTTTTATCATGCTCAATATGACCATGCTCAGAAATTAATTGCTGTTCCTTTGGCTGAAATTCCACAATTAATAGAAGAAATAGAACCAATTAAAAATCTAGTAATAATTTATTCTGTAGGCCGTTGTGGTTCGACTTTACTAAGCAAGGTATTTAACCAAGTAGATAATGTGCTTAGTTTATCTGAACCTGATGTTTTTTCCCAAATTGTAGGAATGCGAAATTCTGATGGTAGTAATGATGATAAAATAGCGGAATTACTCAAGCTTTGTATTTATCTTGTGGGCAAACCTAATGTAACAGGAAAATCTTCATGCTGTATCATAAAATTGCGGAGTTTTTGTATTGAATTAGGGGAATTAATACACCATGTATTTCCTAATGCTAAGGTGATTTTTTTATATCGAAATGCTGAAGATTATGTGAAATCTGCTATGCGTGCTTTTGCCTTTATGAGTTCGATACTTCCAACTATCAAAGAAAATATAGAACGTTACAGTAAAGCTATCCCATTGCTTAAGGATTATTCTAATTATATTGATTTTACAGACCCTAATGCAATTGATTTATATACAACTATGTGGTTATCTGTGATGCAATGTTATCTATACCTCTACAAAAAAGGTGTTCCTGCTTGTGCCATTCGTTACGAAGATTTAGTAGTAAATCCACAATCAATAGTGACATCTATTGTTCAGTATTGTGGATTACCTATTTCTGAAGTTGATAATGCTTGTAAAGCCTTTACGAAAGATTCTCAGAGTGGCTCTAATTTGTCACAAGAAAGTACTCGTAATAATCAAATAGATAAACCAGATATTGTAGATATTCGCCAAAAAATTTATCGGTTATTAGAAAAACATCCAGAGATTCAGACACCAGATTTTATTGTCCCAGGTACTTTACAATTTGGATAATGGTAATAGACATTAGTTTGATAAAAACTCTTGATGCCACTGTTGAGCTACTTTATCCCAGCCAAATGAATCTTTCAATGCAAAAGTTTCTTGTCTTAAAGATTCTTGTTTTTCAGGATTTTTGAGCAAGTCTATGACTGCTTCAATAAAAGAATCATTAGTTTCCCGATCGCCAGCAGGTCCTTTAATTCTGATACCTGATTGTACAGTTTCATCTAAGCCAGCAAATGTTGTTACTACTGGCACACAACCACAAGCTTGTGCTTTAATTGCACTGATACAGAAAACTTCTGGAGTATGACATGGATAAACCCATATTCCAGATTTTAATAGTTCTTCAATTAATTGCTTGTGCCCAATTCTCCCCTGTTCATAAACATTTTTTTGCTGCATTAGGGGTAACAGTCTATCCTTAACATTTTTTAAGTCTGGAATCTTTTCAACCAAAGGAGTTTTAGCTAAAGCATCTATAAGTTGCCATCCATAAAAAATATGCAATTCAGCATCAGGGACTTCTTTAAGAATCTCTTGCCATCTTTGTAGTAGGTTTTCTATTCCCCGATTATAGGTAGTAATATAAATTAATCTTTTAGGGTTTCTGGCAATTGAAGAGGTGTTAAAATCTTGAAGATTAATTCCATTCTTAGTTAAAAATATTTTTTCTTCAGGAATCCAATCTGGCAACATTGATTGGTGATATTTTGAAAGTACAAATAGTTTATCAAAGCTAGCTAAAAAGTTTTGCCTTTTAGATTCTTCAATGGGAGGAAAACCTTTTGGATTATCGTGTAACCATACCCCAATTTTTTTAGCTTTGATGTTCATCATCATAGGTTGTAGCCAGCTACGATGACAGATAAAAATATTAAAATTGTCATCAGAATTAAATTCTTCAATAGGCTGATAAACAACACCATCATATTCTCCCTTCATAGCACCACATGGATTAAAAATAGTAACTTTATGTCCTAACTTCACAAGTTCTGAGCTTAAGTAAATGACAGCTTCGTTACTTCCTCCAATTCCCTTATTAATACTGGGATAAGCCCAGTCTTCCACATGAAATGAAAGGTTAGAATAAATTACAATTGAGTTATTGTCCCAGTTCATATCTATTTAGTTTATTACAAAGTATTATGGCATAGTTATTATATATGAAAGTTGATATTTGTCAAATAAACATTAGAGGTCATAAAGCTTTATTTTGCATAACTTAATCATGTAACATTGCTAATGTCAAATTTTGATTAATACAAACTTTTTCTAAGAGCATAATTACATTATCAGCCAATAATTGTGCTGTTTTTTTACTGATTAAAGGTTCTACATAGATAAAATTGCAAAAGAGTTGGTCATTGAATGTAACAACACCTGACCAAAAACAATCACCTCTAAGATGCTGACCGATAGCAAAGTATAATTCCTTTATTTTTAGCTTGTCACCTTTATAGCAAAGTTTAAATTTACCTCTATTAGAAATGGAAAAAAGATTATTTCTTCCCATGGTATTTTCTTGACTTAACCTAGATTGAATCATCCTTTCTCTTTCAAAATTAAGGGATTGCTTTTCGCGTAATTTACCTTGCTTTAATAGATTTATATGAACACCACTAATTAAAGCATCATGTGTTTTAGCTTTACATTCTCTAGCTAAATCCCAAAAAAATGTATTTTGGTGAATTAACTGATTAAAAGCTAACACAGATATAAAGCAACCTAGATTTTCATTTGTGATTTCTGGCTCACAATATTTTCTTAAATTTACAGGAAAACCATAGGAAAAATTCACCTGGTTATCTATGGAAAGTAATTTTGCCGATGCCAATAACATGGCTGTACAAATAGCACTATGTACTGTTGTTTCTTCTTGCTTACATTTTTTAATTAGCATCTTAGTTTTTTCCTGACTAAGCATCCTTGGTAACATTCTGGTAAAACGTTCATTTGCTGATGCTTCTTGTTCAATAATTAATTGCGGGACTATAGTTTGTTTTTCTTTTGTTAACTGATGACTTTCAATTGCTTTTTCATTGATAATCTTATAATTTAGTAGGTCTTCTGCTGGAGGAAGAAGTTTGAGAGATTCTACTGTAGATACATTCTCTCCATCCGTAATTTGCTGACAATAACATACCAATTCATCAATAAATTGCATACATGATATACCATCAACAATTCCATGATGAAAAGTCATAACTATTTCACAGCTATTGTGATAGTAATCAGGATATAAAATCGTTAAACGACACAGAGGATTTTTTCCATTTTCAAACTGTTTATGTAGTTCCGTTTCAGCAAATTTAATCGCTTCATTATCATCTTGTTTGTATAGAACTTGTAGAGGAATTTCTGTTATTCCTTCTGATTTAAAATAAAACTCATCCTCACATTCAACAATGTAAACTTGAAGTATGGGATGACGGTTTTGAACTAATTTAAGAGCTTGTTTAACAGTATCAGGTGCTAAAAATCCTTCAAGATAAACAACATTAACAATTAGTCCACCACCCACTTCATGTCCTAGTGTCATAAACTTTTCTACTAAACCAAGCTTTCTGCTAAAAGATTTCATTATTAATTACCTCTGATTTAAAAATTCTATGGACAACAAAAAATAATAACACTATATACTTATCCTGATAAATAGTATTTCGTTTACATATTTTTCTCACTACATCTTTTATTTTAAAAAAACATCCAGAAATTAAAACGCCAGATTTTATCAAAATAATTGGGTCGCACAACCTTGCCTTTTAAGGCGAAATGTTTTTGGAGGGGCGCTCAAATCCCCTTTACAAAAACAACTTCTGACTTCTGACTTCTGACTTCTGACTTCGTTAACGTTCCTGGTACTTTAGGTTATGACAAATAAAATTACAAATCGCGATCGCCTCAGTATTGCCCAAAAAATCCCCCAATCTTAAGTAAATATAGAACAAATGTAATTTCTGATTCATCTAACTAAAATTAAATGACATATAATTTCATACTTGCTCCAAGGCCATAAATAATACAAAAAGATGAATCTGACCAAAAAAACCATCGCAGCTTTTGTCTCTCCCGCAATACCCCTTTCCGCTCTTGGTCTTCCTCTTTTGGTCTACCTCCCCCCTTTTTATGCAGAAGAAATGGGACTTGGCCTTTCTCTGGTGGGCACAATTTTTATGATTACCCGTTTCTGGGACGTTTTTACCGATCCAGTTCTTGGTATTCTCAGCGATAAAGTCACAACTCCTCTTGGACGCCGCCGTCATTGGATTATATTATCTGTCCCTATTTTAATGATTTGTGTTTACAAAGTATTTATGCCTGAAGCTCCGATCACAGGAAATTATCTTCTGTTTTGGATGCTGCTGCTCTATGTGGGTTGGACTCTGTTGAGTATTTCTCATATGTCTTGGGGTGCAGAATTATCATCTGATTATTATGAGCGATCGCGAATTCAAGGTTGGCGAGAATTTGCTCTAGTCTTTGGAATGTTAGCTGTTTTGATACTTCCAACTATTCTTGAGCAGACTGGGGGTGTTGATACTGGGAATAAAGTTGCTGCTATGGGTTGGTTTACTATTGTACTACTGCCTATTACTGTAGCGATCGCTGTTTGTAATGTTCAAGAAAGACCTGTGACACCACCACCTCAACTTGGTTTGCTCAAGTCAACTTCTCTGTTATTGAAAAACAAGTTACTAATGCGAGTCCTACTGGCAAATCTCATGGTTGGTCTTGCTCCTGGAATTACTGGTTCAATCTACATTTTTTTTGTTACTTATGCCATGGATCTAGGTCAATGGTCTAGTCTGATGCTTTTACTCTATTTTATCGCTAGTTTTTGTGGCATTCCTTTCTGGATGCGTCTTAGTTATAGTTTGGAGAAGCATCGGACTTTTGGTGTTGCTAAAATTTATGGTTGTATAATTATCGCTACTATACTGCTAGTTGAGCCAGGGAATTTATGGCTGTATGCTTTAGTTAATATTCTGTTTGGTATCGAATCTGGTGCGGGAGCATTTTTGTTACGCTCGATCATGGCAGATGTTACAGACCATGATAATCTGGAATCTGGTACACAACGTACAGGTCTTTACTATTCTTTGTTGACCATGACTAACAAAGTTGGTTCTGCTTTAGGAGTTGGTATGGTTTACCCCATTCTAGATTTGATTGGTTTTGTTCCTGGAGGTACAAATACTCCCGCAGCAATTGAGGCGCTTAAATATATATTTATTTGTGTTCCTATCCCAATTAGTCTCATAGCAGCGATCGCTATCTGGAATTTTCCACTTGATAGCGCTCGACAACAAGAATTACGTCGTCTACTAGCGGAACGTGATTCTGTGCTTAGTTCAGAATAATTTGAGCAGAATTCTATAGAACCCATTTGAGATCTATATAATTATGGTAGTCAAGTCTTTTCGCGCATTAATTTTGAGGAAAATTCAGTTGAAGGAGTGTTGAATTTTTTGTATTATCTCTCCCCAAATCTTCCCTCTTAACCTTTTCTCTCTTACCTTCTGTCTCCTGTCTCCAGTATAGCTGTCTCCTAGTCAAAAAAACTTGATATTTATATGAAGATACGGTTAGGGGTTCTATAGAACACTGAAGCTCATGCAATTCCGGCATGGGTAAGTTTGGGTAAGTTTAGTAGAACGGAGATGGCGGATAGCACAATTGTTTGGCGTTGCTTAAATGTAATGATAATTAGACATCTACTCCACCCATAGGGAGTAGGGAGTAGGCAGCTTTGCTGTAGGCAGTAGGCGTAAAGAATTGATAATTTCTTTGGAATAATTGATTTGATTTTTTATATCATGTTCCCCCGGAGGGGGAGCTACGCTAACGGTTGAATACTTACACTTTGGAGGAAGGAAGGCAGTAGGCAGCTTTGCTGTAGGCAGTAGGGAAAGAAAACTTCAATGCCAGAAGTTTTTTTATATAGCAATGTGCGCTGGCATATTTACAAATTACAAGAACTGTCCAATAGCTAAAAGTCTTATATTATCATTTTCTTTGTGGGTTTAATACCCCACCGTCAACGGGGGTGTTCA
>NZ_RCBY01000201.1 GCF_003838195.1 Okeania hirsuta | reverse complement strand
CCAACTCTTACTATTCATCCCTTAATTTATCAGGTTTAATTTTTTTATACCGATGCTACCGGATTTGATATTAGATCTTGAATTTACACCTACTACCTCATAACTTTACGAATGATATAAACTGACACTGAAAGCTTTCAGTCTATGCTTCTGTCGCAAACTGCTGTACGATCTATTCAAGAAACTAATTGTTGATTGTAATTAACACTAGAGAAAATGGATAAGCGTTTTTTGAATATATTCCCCGGATTAAGTGAAGAAAAAGCAATTGCTTTACTAGAAACACCAATCGAAGAATTAGAAGATAAATCCGATCGTTATATTGCAGCAAGTCATTTAGTTAACTTTCCCAGTGAACGTTCAATCAATGTCTTAATCAAAACTCTACAAGATACAAACCCAGTTCTAGAACATAAAATTGCTAGACGTAAAGCGATCGAAACATTGGGACGTTTAAATGCAGTATCAGCACTACCTGCAATTAGAGCTTGCTTAAGTGACGAAGACTGTTACACTGTAGAAAATGCTGTCTGGGCAATTAGCGAAATAGGAACTGAAGATCCAGAAATTATTGCAGAAATTGCTCGGTTGTTGGAAAAACCTGCTCAAAGTTATCGTTTGATTATTCAGGTGTTAGGAAAATTTAACTATAAACCTGCAATAGATAAGATTCAGCAATTTACAGCATCTGATGATGAACCTATTGCTAGTGCAGCGATCGCTACTGTTTGTCGTTTAACAGGGGATTATTCCCAGATGACAAAAGTGCTAGAGTTTTTAGAACACTCAAATGTTAATGCTAGACGGGGTTGTATTCAAGACCTGATTGATACTAAATATTATCCATCTATTCCTAATATTGCTAAATGTCCAGTTTCCATGGTTTTTCGTCTCCGAGGAATTAGACTCTTAGCAGAAACGGGTATACCTACAAATGAGATTAACTTTGCTGAAATCGAACCCTATTTAGATTTGGTTGTTCGTGACCATCCCAATGATTTAGAATTAGTCCATGAATATGACCAAACTCCTACTTTAGAGTTTGCTATTCAAGAATTATACAGTACAGATTTTGGTAGATGTTATCTGGCTGGCAAAACCCTTTTAGAGAATTACCCAGAGGTTGCAGGTGCAGCGTTAATGGCAACTTTTGCAGAAAGTGCTCATAATGATTATGGTGCTCACTATCATGTAGTAAAGCTTTTGGGTTGGCTTAAATATGTTGATAGTTATGATTTATTGGTAGAAGCACTGCATAACACAGCGCCTCAGTTTCAGAAGTCTCGTGGTGCTGCTGCCCTTGCTTTGGCTAATTTAGGAGATGAGAGAGTAATACCTTTACTTAGAGAGACTATTAGTCAGACAAGAATTTTTGATTTGAAATATGCTTGTTTGTTGGGGTTAAAACAGTTAGGGGATAGTCAAGCTGTTGATTTAGTTGCTAATGACTCAGATTTATTGATTCAAGCTAAAGCAAAAAATATGATTTGATTGGGAGCAGGACTTACGCAAAGGTACTATATATATAGTCTAAAAACTACAACGTTATAGTTTTTATATATAGAACCCCTAAACGGAGCTATTTAAAAATAGACGGGCAGATGGGGTTATTGGTAGATAGGGGGATGGGGTAGTTTTATTACCTCAGCTCAACCTATTAAATATCGAGAATTGATGATGTACAAAACTATAACGTCTTAGTTTTTGTATAGAACCTTGATGGTAGCTATATAATTATGGTGTAAGAGTCTTTTTGGGCATCAATGAGTGAGGAAAAATCTTCTGTTGGTGTGTTAAATTTTTTGTATTATTTCTCCCCACATCTTCCCTCGAACCTCTTCCCTCTTACCTCTTATATCATGTCCGGTTGAATAATTAGACTTTGTTGGAAGGAAGGCAGAAGGCAGAAGGCAGAAGGCAGAAGGCAGACGGCAGAAGGTTTTTCCCATGATTACCTTAATTTTATACACAAACGATGCTACCGGACATGATATTACCTCCAGTATAGCTGTCTCAAGTATAGCTGTCTCAAGGCTAAAAAATTTAATATTTATGAAGATACCACTAAGGGGTTTTATATGTAGTCTCTGCGTAAGTCCTAAAAATATTAACAGAGATTAGAAGTATGATAACTTAGACATTTTGTAGATATTTGTTGTTGTCTAGGATAGTCTATCAAATTGGCCTTTAGCAAACAGCAGTTAAGGTTTAGAACGTCTCGTTTGGCCTTTAAAACCTCTCGGTTGAGGCTTGAAACCTCTAAAATCTTACTTTTGACTTTTGAATTTTGAATTTATGTATCGACCTAAGTGACCCTAAATTCTCAATTTTCCAGGAATACTAATGATGAGAGTGCGTGAGATATTGCAGGAGTATGAAAAAGGTAGACGAGATTTCCAAGGAGTGAGTCTTCGGGGTCTATCTTTTAAGGGAAAAGATTTGTCTGGAGCAGATTTTAGTGGGGCGGATATTCGAGGTACTAATTTTCGAGGAGCGAATCTGAGCGGTGCTAAGTTTCAGGGAGCTAGGGCAGGTTTACAAAAGCGTTGGGTGGTAGTTTTGCTTGTTGTGGCGTGTGCTTTGGTCGTAATTTCAGCTTTTGTTATTTTGTTCAGTTTACTTTTTTTATCGCTAATATACAACTCAGATAATCCAGAACAGCAGAATACTGCTTTAGTCGCCTTAGCTTTGCTTATTATATTTTGGGCAACAATTATTCATCATGAAATACCTCGCGTCCACCCAATCGTAGCCTTTACCTTCGGGTTTGTCATTTCTCAAGACGGATTCGTCGTCTCCGTATTTGTCGCTGCTTTAGCCAGAGCTATATTCCTAGCCTTTACCGGAGTCCTTGAAGTTGCTGGAGACTTTGGGGTTGCTGGAGTCCTCGGGGTTGCTGGAGTAATAACCTTCGCCGGAGCAACCCTTGCAGCCGGATTCTTCGACCAAACCTTCGCACTCACTTTCGCTTTTGCTCTTACTGGACTCCAAATAATGTTAAGTGTTCACATTGCTTATGAAGCAATCAAAAGAGATGAAAAATACCCCCTAACTCGTGGCATGGCTATTGCCTTTGCTGCAATAGGTGGAACCTCTTTCACAAATGCAAATTTAACTGATGCTGACTTTACCAATGCTACTCTCAAAAGTACAGATTTTAGAGGAGCTGACATAACTCGTACTTGTTGGAAAGACACTATAAAACTAGACTGTATACTAACATGGGAAACCTATCTAAAAAATTCTAAACTCAGAGAGTTAGTTAGAACAGGTCAAGGAAAAAATCAAAACTTCAATCGCTCAAACTACCTTAAAGGAATCAATCTCCAAGGAGCAAACTTAACTAATGCCAGTTTCATAGAAGCCAATCTCAACTCAGCCAACCTTCAAGATGCTGACCTTTCCCGTGCTAAGTTAGTAGGAACTTTTCTAGATCGAACTGACCTCACAGGAGCAACCTTAACCGGAGCTTTTATTGAGGACTGGAGGATAACCAGAAGAACTAAACTAGATCGTATCAAGTGTGATTATGTCTATATGCGCTTGCCCCCAGAAAAACGACCTGAATTTCTCAAGCTTACTCCTCAAGAAAGTCTTAATGATAATCCTCGTCGCCAACCTGCTGATTGGGAAAAGAATTTTGAGGAAGGTGAATTTGTGGATTTTATTACTCCGATGGTAGAGATACTAAACATCTATCACAACCAAGCAGTAGACCCCCAGTTGCATATTCACTTCAGAAATTACAGGAAGACTACCCAGAGGCAGAATTAGAAATTATTTCTATGGAAAAGCGAGGGAAAAATCGTCAAGGATTATTGATAAAAGCTGAAACGACACCTCAAGCTAACCATTCAGTTTTACATTCTGAATATTTTAATACTTATGACAGTCTAGAAGCACTTTCACCGGAACAACTTAGATTGCTTTTGGCAGAAAAGGAAAAATATACAAAAAAACTAGAAGCTTGGGTAGATAAAGCAGTTAATCGGTCTGGTGGTGTTAATATAGAAAATTATAGTAATAAAGGAGATACAAATATGCCCGAAAGTATAGGAGATAAAATTGATATTAGAGAAAACTATGGCATTGGAAAAGACGGAGAAATTCGAGAAATTCGTGGTGCAGTTGGCAACAAAGGAGAAATTTATGGTTTAGCTGATAGCCAAGGAGAAATTAAAGACTCAAAAATTGCTCGAAATATTTATGAAGCTCAACAAAAAACATTAGCTGAAACAGCAGCAGAAATTCAACAACTTCTCAAACAATTAGAACAGTCAAACCCTACAGAAACCACAGCAGGTCAAATGGCAGTTGTTACCCAAGCTATTGAAATTGTAGAAAATAACCCCACATTAAAACAGCGAGTCATAGGAGCATTAAAATCAGTAGGAACAGAAGCATTCAAAGAAGCTCTAGATAATCCAGTAGCTAATATTTTAGTAGCAGCTTTTCAAGGTTGGATTGAACCATAAAATCAGTCACTAATTATGAGGAGCAAGCTCTTCCATATTTTTAACAAACTTAGTATTACTCACAATCAAAATAACAAGTAACTTTTCTGGAAATTAAACTAATAATTCCTTTATTAACAATAATATTACAGGAAATTAAACAAATTACTATATAATAAAAGTTTAAAATCATTACCTACTAATATAGAATAATTGAAGCGTCAGACAATGTGATACTATTTATCTTTTTAATACTATAAACAAATTATCAATATGCCACACTTAATTCGCAAACTTTTCATAACAATCCTTTTATTATCTGTATTTTGCTTGAGCAACCCAGTAACTGTAATAGCTGCCACTCAACCACAGAATATTACCCCCACTCAATTAGAAGAATTAGAAAGTCTATTCGATCAAGCTTTAAATGCTAGTAATAACGGTGACTTTGCCAACGCTGAAAAATTATGGACTCAAATTCTAGAACAATATCCCTATAATCCGGCAATTTGGAGCAACAGAGGTAATATTAGACTTAGCCAAAATAAAATAGAAGAAGCAATATCTGATTATCAAAAAGCAATAGAAATTTTTCCTGATGCTCCAGACCCTTATCTAAATCGTGGTATTGCTTATGAAAGACTCAACAAATGGTCAGAAGCGATCGCTGATTACAATCAAGTCATAGAATTAGACCCAACTGACCCAGTTGCCTACAATAACCGTGGCAATGCAGAAGGAGGATTAGGAGAATGGGAAAAAGCCACCGAAGATTACAAAAAAGCTTCTGAATTAGCTCCTGAATATGCCTTTGCCCGTGCTAATTATTCTCTAGCTCTTTACCAAATTGGACAAACTCAGGAAGCAGTAAAAACCATAAAAAGCCTGGTTCGTAAATATCCTAACTTTGCTGATATGCGGGCAGCTTTAACTGCTTGTCTCTGGGAACAAGGCAAAAAAGGAGAAGCGGAAAGTAACTGGGTAGCTGCTGTCGGGTTAGATGGACGTTATCAAGACCTTGATTGGGTCGCTAATATTCGTCGTTGGCCACCTAAGTTGGTGAATGATTTGGAAAAGTTTATTAACCTAGAATGAAAACCAATCAATCTTGTGATTTTTACGATAGCATGCTACTTTATGCATAATAAGTCTGCTGGGCTAGGAGTGTCTAGGGGAGCCGTCGGATTGGCGAAGTACTGTGGAGCAACTGATAGACCAGAAAGAGGTTCGGCCTCAGAGGCAGGTGCTATGTTTCGCTTCGCGATATGTTTGCGGAGCATTCCGATAGGAAAAAGCGCAGCTCCCCTGTCAAGAGAGAGCAGAAAGTCCTAATCCGTGAGGTTTATTAATCCCGCATTGTCGTGTAAGGGGTATGTTGGAAAAATGTCAATAACCTAGAATAGTTGACTAAATTTACTTGTTTCCCAGACATTTGTCTGGGAATATTTTGCTTGATCAACAACCTATTGTGGTAACCACCCTGCACTAAGAAGTATGGTTAAACCCATAAAAAGTACAGAAAAAGTCCAAGTAATCCTATTCAAGGTTATCTCTGCACTTTTGGTGCTAGTAAACAATTGAGCTTGTCCACCAATACCACCAATTCCATCACCTTTGGGGCTGTGTAACAAGACAAATACAACAATACCGATAGCCGATATAATCCAGATAATTTCTGCAAGTTGAACAACATTCATAATTTTTAATTCGTTAAAAAATCCAATAATTTCACTGAGCTTGAGAAGGAGAGGTAATTATTAATTATTAATTATTAATTGTTGAACTGCCTCCTGTCTAACTAGCTGACTACAAACCCATTCGCACAGGAGTACGATTTTGTTGAATATCATATCCGGCATTTTCAATTATTGACCTTCCAGTCATCTCAGGAGGCTGGGGCAACTGTAAAATCTCCAAAATAGTTGGTGCTACATCTGCTAAACACCCATCTCGTCGTAAAGGCACTTTAGTGCCATGACCGGGAATTTTTCGTCCCTCTCCTTCTATGAGTATAAATGGCACAGGATTTGTAGTGTGAGCTGTCCAAGGACTTCCTTGTTCATCCCACATATATTCAGCATTACCATGGTCAGCAATAATTATTGCTGTGCCACCTACTTTACTAATACTATCTAAAAGTTGTCCTAAACAATAGTCAACTGTCTTAACTGCATTTACTGCCGCATCCATAACCCCAGTATGACCTACCATGTCAGGGTTAGCATAATTAATCACAATTAGAGAATAGATTTGTTTTTCCACAGCAGTGATCGCTACTTCTGTTACTTCTTTAGCTGACATTTCTGGTGCTTCATCATAATGAGCAACCATTGGACTTTGAATCAATTCTCGGTCTTCTCCCTCAAATGGTTGTTCTAAACCTCCATTGAAAAAGTAAGTTACATGAGCATATTTTTCAGTTTCAGCGGTGCGGAGTTGGCGTAGACCATGCTGAGAAATGACTTGTCCGAGAATATTATTTAAGTTTTGAGGCTTAAAAGCCACTAAGACAGATAAACTAGGGTCATATTGAGTAAAAGTTAAAAATGTCAATGGTTGAATTTGTTGGTGCTCAAACCCATTAAAATCTGGATCTACAAAAGCTTGAGTCAATTGACGGGCACGATCGGGACGAAAATTAAAGAATATTACTCCATCTCCAGGTTCTATAGCTCCTGGGGATACTCTAACTGGGATAACAAATTCATCTGTTATACCTTCAGTATAAGACTGTTGTAGTAAATCAGAAGCAGAACAACCTACTCCATAACCGTCTTTGGTCATTACTTCATAAGCTTTTTGAATTCTATCCCATCGTTTATCCCTGTCCATTGCATAGTAACGACCACTAATAGTTGCAATTCGTCCTACACCACTTTGATTAATGTGATATTCTATTTGTTTGAGTACCTGGACTCCTGATTTTGGGTTTGTATCGCGTCCATCAGTAATAGCATGAATACAAACATCAGAAATTCCTTTTGCTTTAGCCATATCTAGTAAACCTAATAAGTGGTTTACATGAGAATGAACTCCTCCTGGGGAACATAAACCCACTAAATGTAGTTTGGAATTACGCTCACTAACATCTTGACAACATTTTTCAATATCTTGATTTTGAGCAATTGAGCCATCTTCTACGGCATCAGATATTCTTACCAACTCCTGGGGTACAATTCTCCCCGCACCAATATTTAAGTGACCGACCTCCGAGTTACCCATTTGACCTTCTGGCAAACCTACTGCTTTGCCAGAAGCTTGAATCAAAGTTCTAGGATATGCTTGCCAAAGGCTATCAATTATAGGTGTTTCACCAACAGCAATCGCATTTCCTTCTTTTTCTTCTCGATAACCCCAACCATCTAGAATAATTAGTACAACCGGAGATATAGAAACTGTTCCCATGATTTTTTACCTTTGATACCTAATCTCGGTTCTATAATGACTAAATTCAACATACTACAATTGAGTATATTTTTATCTAATCTCTATTAATGTCTACTAATTAAGTAGACCAGTCTTGTTGAAAAGTTTAGCTGAAGTTACTATATCATTCAAATTATTTCTTGATTTTACTTTAGATGAATTTTATTAATATCTAAATATTAAATTAGATTTACATAAATTTGATGATAAAGGGAGGTAAAAGGGAATACCTTGAGAAGGCAACTAGAGAAAAATATAACTCACTATAAACCAATTAATGATGGATAATTTAATTTTTTTTTAATAAATTTATTGTCAAAAAACAAATTTTTAAACAAAATAAAGTAGTAGAAACAAATATCCTGATTTTTTTTTAAGCATTGAATTTTGGTATAACTAGTTCACAATTAAGATTGGCTTGACGCTATAGTTATTGAAAGTCGATCAAAAAAACTTAAAAATGTGATACTTAGAGTAGCAACGATGGTATTTTTGATCTTAAACTATTGTAAAATTTATCAACATAAACAAAATCTCAAATGAACAAAGTATTGTATTTCGTCAGCATAGGAATATTAGCTTTCTGGATACTTAGAGGTGAATCTGTAGCACTTAATGATGAAGATATGCAATTAATGGCATTATCAGATTCTGCCAGTTTTTCTAACCAAATCCTAGCTCAAGTTCCAGATTCTCCATCTTCTGATTCACAATCACAATCGACTATTCCATCAGCAGAAGTTCCAGAAAAGTCCAATACAGTTGCTAACTTGATCCAATCTACCGACCCAGAGGAAAGAGAAAAAGTTTTACAGCAAAACTTAGGAAATGAGGTAGATGATACTACAATTCAACCTTCTCAAACAATATCTGTTCCCACAGGTAGAGACCCATTTTCTGTTGTTCCTGAAATACCAGTACCAGAATTAGCACCAGAAGAATCTTCCGTAGCCCAATTGCCAGAAATACAAGGCCAACAACTACCTGGTCTACCTACCCTTCCTGAAACTACAGCACCCACTACTTGGCAACAAAATGTGAGAAGGATAGTACCTAGCGATGATAGTCCAATTGTTGCTCAACAAAGACGAAGAAGACCATTACCTAATACTTCACCATTCGAAAACTCATTTGTAGAGCATGGTTGTTAACTTTATCGCAAAGGTAGTATGATTTTGCTAAATTTTTGCTACCCTTGACAATATTAGGCTTTTCGGAACTAGCAATGCGTAAATTTCTACTAATATTAGGAGCGGGGTTACTATCAGTTTGGATAAGTGGATGTGAATCTCTACCATTTTTTAACAGAGGAAACAGTTCTACTGCCAATACTCCAGAATCTTCTCCTACTCCCATAGACCCTCCTGAATCTCCTTCTCAAATTCTTGCTGTTGACGAACCTTTCCCATCTCCAGATATTCCCCAAAAGTCAGAGACGGCAAAAGATTTAATTAGGTCTACAGACCCGAATGAAAGAACAAAATCCCTCCAACAAGAAGTTCAAACTCAAACACCTACTTCTATTTCAAGCATTCCAGAGACCAGAGACCCCTTCTCAAATTTACCAACTATTCCAGTACCAAGTCGGAGATCGAATCAAACAGGAGATTCTGTATCTACCCAACTTCCTGAATTAGATAGTCAGCAAGTACCAAATATTCCAACTCTACCAGAAACTAAATCCCCTTCCTCTTGGAGGGAACCAGAGTCAACTGCAACCAGAACAAACCAAGGGACAGACTCAAACCAAGTTCCTCAACAACAAAATTCACAACAGCCATCTGCCACAAACAGACAAAATTCAAGTTCAGCTCAATCACCCCCTCCATCAAGGCAAACGCCCAACAGTAAGCTACCGCAAAATACAAACAAACAAGCAGCATCACAAAACAATACTCAGTCAGGAAAAAATAATAATACAAAAGTTGCAGCTCATCCTCCAGGTACTACACAACAATCACAATCTCAAGAGCCACCATCTCCACCAAAACCCCCAGAGTTGCCCAGTTCATCTACTCAACAAGTACCAGGTTTACCAGAACTGCCAATAGAGTCAACCCCGCCTCCTCAGTGGCGAGGGCCAGGGTTTCCACCACCACCACCACCACCACCGCCACCACCACCTCCTCCACCACCGCCACCAGATACAACTATTGCCGACGGTATAGAAGTTAGTGGAGTTGTGCAAGTGGGACATCAAAAGCAGATTATTGTTAAGGTTCCTACAGAGCCTACAAGTAGATATGTAAAAATTGGACAACGACTAGCTAATGGTAAGGTATTGGTAAAGCGAGTGGACTTTAAGACAGGAGCTGACCCAGTTGTCGTGTTTGAGCAAAGTGGTGTGGAAATTCAAAAAGAGGTAGGAAGTCAGCCAACAACTGAGGAGTAAAAAAATAAATTATTCTAATTAAATTTCGTTAATTTTGACTGCCTGGAAAAACAGAATTATGTCAAATTTATGCTGAAGAAGAACTGGTAGTAATGGATTTCATGGAAAGTCAAATTGAAAGACCTAAAAAAAGACAAAAACAGTTTGATAGTGGAAAAAAAAAGAACATACTTTAAAAACACAATTGATAATTAGACAAAAAAGTGGTTTGATTATGTGCCTAGTCAAGATAAAAGGAAAAAATCATAATTTTAAACTATTGAGAGATTTAATTAAAGTTATTGCAGATTAAGGCGATCAAGGAATTGCAAAAATTCATCCATCAATTAAGTAAAACACCAATTGAGAAAAAGAAAGGGAAAAAGTTAACAAAATAAGATAAAAAATATAATCGTCAACTTAATCGATGACGAATTAAAGTAGAACATATTCTAATCCTGAACGAAATCGGGGTAAGAGATTCAGGTTAATATCCAACTTAATAGCTGGTATTTATAATTAGGATTTGTCTAATTAAGTTGAAAAAAAATCTATTAAATTTCTAGTTGGTTGAGCTTTTAATCATTAGGTGAACTTTTTTAGTATGCCTATTTTTAATGATTTGGCTAGAGAGCGATCGCTTAAGATCAATTATTCAGAAAAAATGAGGAATTCTGCCTGTCTTATCAAGTCAACTTAGACAAAAAATATCTGTAAATTATAGCATAAAATATTTTTGCAAGAAGTATCAAGTATCTTGAGACATTCTGGAGTAAAATTAGAATCAATTTCCACAGTTCTGTGCAACTGTATATAATGGATATAATGGAATCAAGAAATAATAGAAACTCTTTAAATTAATAAATAGGCTTAGTATAGGCCATGCTGCTATCAATAAAACAACTAAAAATAGCGATATTAACAGGTTCTTGCCTGGGATACACAATTTTGATGTGGCATCCTCAGTCCTTAATGGCACAAGAACAAACAGAAGCACCTTTTTGTGAAGGAAACCCTCCTACTGGCAGAGTTAAATGCAATTATCCCAATGGAGATAATTATGCTGGAGATTTTGTCAATGGAAGACCAGAAGGAAGTGGTGTATATGTCTATGCTAATCGTAATCGCTACGAAGGACAGTTTCGGAATGGTCTGCCTAATGGACAGGGTACTTTTATATTCTCTGATGATTCCAGAGTTACAGGAGTATTCCAAAATGGACAAATTAGGTCGGGTACAATTACTTTTGCCAATCAAGATCGCTTTGTCGGAGAATTTAACTTAGTGGAGAATCTCTCTAGTAATGTGATTAGTAGTCAGCCTACTGGTCAAGGTCAATTTATTTATGCTAATGGCGATCGCTATGAGGGAGATTTCTTTGCAGGTTCTCCTTTTGGTCCAGGAGTGTTTACTCGTGCTGATGGCATACGATGTCAAGGAGATTTTTATAATTCAGAACTAGATGGGAGAGGAAGTTGTACATATCCTAATGGAATTCGTTATCAAGGAGAATTAAGAGGAGGAATACCTCATGGTGTAGGGATTATTATAGATGCTGAAGGAAAAAGATTTCCAGGAGTATTCCGTAATGGTCAAAGACAAGAATAAATAGAGTAGTAAATACTACTATTATATATGTGATATGTGAATGATGAATTTTTCATTCACAATAGGACGGAGATGAAGAAATAACAAAGCCTTTTTGGTGTTCAGTTAACTATAGCCGAAAAGGCTAAGTTCTTCTAAGAACTATAGCGTTGCTGATTTGAGGTATGATATCTTGTCCGGATAAGAGGGCGAGCAAAAAACCTCCTCCTTCTACTCGGGGTTTCTTCTTCTTTCTTCCCTCCTGACTCCTGACTCTTGACTTCCCCTCCTGGGAGGGGTTAGGGGTGGGTTGACTCTTAAGTAATTAGAATTCATATCATACAGGTGCTTCAGCAACGCCAGAACTATGTAATATCAGAGCTGTTTCATAGTGTTATGAAAAAATATCTACTTTCGCTTCGACACAAAATATCTTTATTATCCCCACTTTTTGCGGACTTATAGCGCTCCGCGCTAGGCAAAAGTCATGCATCAAGTGCTAATTGGCAAGGTTTCCTCAGAATGTAAGACGCACATCTGACAGTCAGAAGTTAAAAGTAATCCCTGACGCTCATTTGAGCCTTTATACAGCGCTTCCCGTTGTTATGAGGTACATCCATCGCGGGCAAGATGCCCGCACTACAATATTTTCATCATTTACTCTGTACCTCATTTGCCAGAAATATGCTGTAAATGTCCTCGCCCTTTGTTTCGACTGCTATATTTATAAATAGGGTTTGCTTATGGAAGTCTTTTGGTATGAGGTAGGAGTCAACCCACCCCTAACCCCTCCCAGGAGGGGAAGTCAGGAGAAATGGAGTCAGGAGGAATGGGAGATTTAGAGGAGGTAGTCGGATATTTTATCATTTTCTTTGTGGGTTTAATACCCCACCGTCAACGGGGGTGTTCAAAATTACTTG
>NZ_RCBY01000200.1 GCF_003838195.1 Okeania hirsuta | reverse complement strand
TACAGAACTTTTCCCATACGTTGGCGTTTTCACGCTGTTGTAAGGTAGTTGTCATAATGTATGATTGCTGTTATATATGTATGAAATTTTCGAGGTACGGCGGTGCAGGTGTTTTTTTGTTTCCTGCTCCGTTATTAATAATATAGCTAGTTTATTTCGTTTTGTAAAGGGGTGTTAAGGATAGTGTTGTTTAACTAAGTTATAAGTTTTGTTTATAAAATTTGCACATCACAATATATTTTAAAAGTCAAAACTAAATGAATGAATTTTAAATATACACAAATTCCCCACTATCTACAATTTTAAGATGTATGTTAGAAACCCTAGACCTAAGCCTTTTTCTCAACAAAGATGCCTATAATACACAGCTAGAAGCACTGATGCGACAGTTACGATCGCTACAGAGAGCTTGCTGGCAAAAAAAATTACCTGTGCTGATAGTTTTAGAAGGTTGGGCAGCTGCTGGTAAAGGTGCTCTAGTTAAACAAATAGTAGGATATATGGACCCACGGGGGTTTGTGGTTCATCCAATTTGGCCTGCTACAGCACAAGAACGACAATATCCTTTTATGTGGAGGTTTTGGCAAAGACTTCCTAGAGCGGGACAAATTGGATTTTTCTATCATAGCTGGTACACTCATGTCCTGGAAGAGCGATTATTTAAAAGAGCTTCAGAACCAGAAATTCCTATCAGATTAGGACAAATTAATGCTTTTGAACGTCAGATGGTGGATAATGGGGTGGCGATCGCTAAATTCTGGATACATCTGAGCAAAAAAGAATTGAAGAAGCGTTTAAAAAAAACTGCGGCTGATTCTTTAAAAGCTTGGCGTGTCAGAAGTGAAGACTGGCAACAAGCAAAAAATTATAAACAATATACTGCTTTTGCCGAAGAAATGCTGATTCATACTAACACAGAATTTGCTCCCTGGACATTGGTAGAAGGAAATTGTCAACGTTGGGCAAGAGTCAAAGTACTGACAGAAATGGCCTCAACTTTGAGTCAAGCTTTGGATGGACTGCATATTCAGGCTGTACCACTCAAAAATCCTCTTCAAGAACAACTCAAATCAAGGGAAACAGATTTTTTGGCTGAAGTAGATTTGACCCAAAGCTTATCTCCAAAAAAGTATAAAAAATCTCTACGGCAGCAGCAAGAACTTTTGAATAAACTGCAATTGGAAATTTACAAACATCAAATCCCTGTGCTGGTAATATTTGAGGGTTGGGATGCTGCGGGTAAGGGTGGGGCAATTAAAAGATTAACGGATAACTTAGACCCCCGCAGCTATGTAGTTAATGCTTTTGCTGCACCAACAGAGTCAGAAAAAGCCTATCATTATCTCTGGCGGTTTTGGAAACAGTTGCCAGAAGCAGGAAATATTGGTATTTTTGACCGCAGTTGGTATGGTCGAGTTTTGGTGGAGCGGGTGGAAAGATTTGCTACAGAGTCAGAATGGCAACGTGCATATCAGGAAATTAATGAGTTTGAGGGACAATTGACCAGCGCAGGTTATGTTTTGGTCAAGTTTTGGTTACATATTAGTCAGGAGGAACAATTAAGGCGATTTACTGAACGACAAAATGACCCATTTAAACAGTATAAGCTTACAGAGGAAGATTGGCGCAATAGAGAAAAGTGGGAAGTTTATGAAGTAGCTGTTAATCAAATGATTCAGCTTACAAGTACGCCAACTGCACCTTGGATTTTAATTGGGGGTGATGATAAACATTATGCTCGTGTTAAAGTAATCCAAGCAGTGACGGAAGCAATTAACGCTCAACTTAAGTACCGATAAAATAAGTTGATTTTTATTTTTGGCTTCGCTGAAGTAAGGTATGAAACTGATGAGTGAGTAGGTATTAATAGTAAGTAAAAATAGAGCTTCTCTTTTAACTACTAACTAATGACTACTAACTACTGATTACTGAACACTAAAAATTATACAATAATTCAGCAACGCCTTATTTTTTATGTTATGAGAAAGCCTCCATGAATCAAGTTAGCTAATTAAGCAAACAATCTAATTTTTTTAAGGACAAAAATCAAAAAATTATGCTGATAATTTTAACAAGAATAGTATTCTTAATACTGTTAATTTGTATAATTAAGTCACTATGGGATAGTTCTGGTGGTGATAAGAAAAACTTGATTTCTAAGTTGTTGTTAGTATTTTCAATTATTCTGTTAATACTGGCATTTTATGCACCAGATAGTCCAGTAGGAGCTGCTGTTTTTAGGTTTCTGGCTTTTGCTTTTAAACCACTTGGTTTTTCGATTATACTTTTGATCTATGCCACTACTCTCATATCGAATGGGGGGATAAAAAGTCCAGCACCAACTCTGATTATTACAGCTTTAATAGTTCTGATAATTTCTAGCTCACCAGTATTTGCTGTATGGGCAGCTCAACAAGCAGAAGAAGATGCTATAGAACTTGTTTCTGTATCAGCTTGTTGTGACGAAAAAGCAGATGCAATTGTATTATTAGGTCAGGGAACAACTCAACCTGTAATACCAGACAGAATACAAATTCAGCTTACTAAAACAGCAGAGCGAATTATTTACGCATCTCAACTATATAAGAAAGGTTTAGCTCCCTATATTATAGTAAGTGCTGGTCCGAGAATTGGAGATGATAATAGTACAGTTGAAGCTGTAGATATCAAGAAAATTTTAATTGAATTGGGTGTTCCAAGACGGGCTATTATTTTAGAACCAGATGGCAGGACTGTCTATGAAAGTGCAATTGAAACAAGGGAGATTTTGGATGGAAGAGGTTTAGACCCTACAGTTATTCTTGTTACTTCTGCTGTTAATATTCGTCGTGCTAGTTTAACTTTTACTGATATAGGGATGAGGGTTATTCCAGCTCCAACAGATTTTAATACTGTAAATCCTTATGAAGATTCTTCCTATCGTTTTGTACTAGCAGATTTTCTACCCAATGCCCAAGCACTTTTACTAACTACAGAAGTTTGGGAAGAATATTTAGCTTTATTTTACTATTTCTTACGCGGTTGGTTAGCTCCTGGTTTTTGAGGAAGTATTTTCATCTAATTATATTGTTGTAAGCATTTCCTGCGGAATGCTGCCCAAACAGCTATTAGCAGTCAGCGCTTCCCTGCGGGATGCTACGCAAACAGCAATTAGTAATAAATAATTACTTCTCAGGTTTGACAAGGGAACCCATGGCAGTAACTTTTTATTCTTTCCTCAATTTCAAAGGTTGCTTTTACCTTCCCCAAAATTAATTGCTGAAGCACTAATAGCTGACCACTGAATGCTTACGCATTGTTGTTGCTCAAACAAAATTTATAGCAGTGCGTGTTGGTATATTTACAAATTGCAGGAACTGTGTGAAGCGCTATACAAAATCTAAATTTATGCCCCTCAAAAATTTTGAATAGCAGAGGGGCATTTTTATTATGTTTAATAATGATTTTGATGATAATTTATTTAAAAAAATTCACTAAATAATCAGTAGCGAATTTACCTTAATCTTCTTCAAAAGATATTATTTATAATGGGTCATAATTACTAGAGGATGTAGTTGTTGGATTGTTCTGTGAATTAGAAGGAGAAGCAGTAGAAGCAGGAGAAGCAGGAGTAGATGGCTGCTGATTTATGCTTTTTTTACCACCTGGCACTAAAAAAGTAACAATCAACCAAACACCTAAAAATATAAATAATAATATTCTCACAAAATCTTGTCCGGGAGGTGCTGTTGGCGGTTTCTTTTTGGGAGATTCGAGTTTGACTTTAATAGATTCAGTTTCGATAGTGTTATCGTCTTTTACATCAAATGAAAGAGAAAATTGCTTGCCCATATCTGTTATTCCTATTGTGGCAAATATTATGGTTAAGATTTAAGATAATTTTAGTAATATTTTGAGTTTAATTTCAGACAAAATTATTTAGGAGTCATATATTTATCTTTTCCTTTATAGATTTAATACCTCACAATTCACCCTCGGTGTCTCCAATTGGTTGGAGTTTGTAAACGCGGAACTGCAACTTTTTAGTATCCCCATCTACCTTTTTTCTTCTTCAATTGATACAGCTCATTTTTAACAAGAACTAACATTTTTTTCATTGATTTTTAATTGAATTTTTTTTGTATCTTTAAACTATACCAGTGGAAGGAAAGGTTAGGACAGATCAAAAGCTTAAAACTCAGGCATAGCCTGATTTTTCCTCCTCTGATAGATAACTAAACGCCTTCTTCCTTCTACTATATCTACAATCATAACATTATCTAAAATCTAAAATCACTACTATGCCTCAATCTTCTCAATTACGACTTCAAAAATTAGCCTCCTACTTACGTCCCCACTGGAAAAAGTCATCATTAGGAATTTTTTCTCTACTAATAGTCAATAGTTTAGGAATTTATATTCCCAAATTAATTAGTCAAGCAATAGATGATTTAAAAGTAGCAACCAAAATTGATGAATTTTTATACTATGTAGTAGCAATTATAATTTTTGCCTCCATTATGTGGGTAATTAGAATAGTATCGCGCATACTCATATTTGGAGTAGGGAGACAGGTAGAATTTGACCTCAAACAAAAGATTTTTAATCGACTCTTAAAATTAGAACCATCCTACTTTAGTAATAATACAATAGGAGATTTAATCAACCGCGCCACAAGTGATGTTGATAATATCCGTAGACTATTAGGTTTTGCAGTATTAAGTATTAGCAATACAATTTTTGCTTATGGTTTAACTATGCCAGTTATGCTTTCTATTAATGTGCGGTTAACTCTATTAGCAGTTTCTGTTTATCCTATCATGCTAATACTGGTGAAAATATTTAGTAATAAATTGCAGAGTCAACAATTAGCTGTGCAGGAAGAACTTTCTAATATGAGCGATTTGATTCAAGAGGATATGAATGGTATTTCTCTAATCAAAATTTATGCTCAAGAGGAAAATGAAAGACAAGGTTTTAGCGATTATAATCAGCGACTTTTAGAGGCCAACTTAGAGTTGGCTAAAACTCGTAATATTCTTTTTCCTATTCTAGTTAGTTTAGCCAGTTCAAGCTTATTAATATTGCTAATGAATGGATCGATCTACCTAGAAAATGGTGAATTAACAGTTGGTAATTTTGTAGCTTTAATTCTTTATGTTGAGCGTTTAGTTTTTCCCACCGCATTACTAGGTTTTACCATTACTGCTTATCAAAGAGGGGAAGTAAGTATTGACCGTATAGAAGCTATTCTCACAGTTGAACCAAAAATTAAAGACCATGAATCACCTCTAGATTTTCCAAAAGTAGTAAAAGGTTGGGTAAAAAGCCAAGGATTAACATATACTTATCCGGGTAGTAAAACACCAGCTTTAGACAACATTAATTTTCTGATTCAACCAGGAGAAACTATAGCTATAGTCGGATCTATTGGTGCCGGAAAATCAACTTTAGCCAATACATTACCTCGACTTTTAGATATTAATATTGACCAACTATTTATAGATGGCTATGACATAACTCAACTAAAATTAACAGATTTACGACAGGCGATCGCTTACGTTCCCCAAGAAAGTTTTCTCTTCAGTACAACAATTAAAAATAACATCCGTTATGGCGACCCATTAGCTGAACAAATAGAAATAGAAACTGCTGCTAAACAAGCACAAATTCACGCAGAAATTCTCAATTTTCCCCAACAATATGAAACGATAGTTGGAGAAAGAGGGATTACTTTATCAGGAGGACAAAGACAAAGAACGGCATTAGCAAGAGCTTTATTAGTTGACGCTCCAATATTAATTTTAGATGATGCACTTTCCAGCGTAGATAATCAGACAGCAACTCATATTTTGCAAAATTTATCAACTGGAACTCAAAAGAAAACGGTAATTTTTATCTCCCATCAAATGTCTGCTGCTGCTACTGCTAATAGAATTTTTGTGATGGATAAAGGGAAAATTGTACAAATTGGAAATCATGCAGAATTAGTAGAGCAAACTGGATTATATCAGTCACTTTGGAATGAGCAAAAGTTAAAGCAGTTATTAGAATAGAAGTCATTTCAGTTATCAGTTATCAGTTATCAGTTATCAGTATCTCTGCAATAAGGAGGCTTGAAATCTGGAATATTCTCTTGTAAACATTCAGCAGTCAGCTATCAGCTATCAGCTAGCCTCATAAAGTCGGAAGTGCGGACTTCAGTTATTAACTTATTATCTTAGAAGGAGTATTCAAAATTATGTTTATGCAGCATTCCCCAGGGAAAAAAAAGGTAACAAGCTAACCTTAGTAAGTCCTATATGTTCATGCATCTGTTTGCTGAATCCTAATAGCTGAATGCTTACATTCTCTTTTATCTTGGTAAACTATAAATCTTTGATTTTACATTCAAGAAAGACTACTCCATAATTGATTTAACGTAGTTTATTAAATTATCTAATTGTTTATCTAATTTGAGGGTGGATTGATTTTTCTTTCCATTTAAACAGCATATATTTAGGGTTTTCTCATTAAATCTAAAAGCACTGACATATAGAATTATTCTTCCTACTTTCTCTTTCTCCCCACACTTCCGACACTCCCCACCCTCCCCAGGCTCTGCTTTTTTCAGCAAACCCTATTTCAACTCCGCTTTGAAAGGTAGGATTTGACTCTTTTACCGAAAAATTGTGGTCTAAAGCCTTCCCTTTTAATACCATTTATCAACAACTTTTCTACATTTTCGCATAGTAGGGGACTTACCCCTAACCCCTCGCAGGAGGGGGAGTGGGGGAGAAATAAAAATAATAATAATTAATATTAAATTGACTCAAATTAGCAAAAAATTTATTAGGATAGTTTAATTACTTAATAACTGAAGTGTTATCTAAGTATAGTATTACTTTTGGTAATTGGTATAAGGGGATAAAAAAAAGAGAATTCCGTATTTCAAGCCTCCTTATTGCAGAGATACTGTTAACTGATAACTGATAACTGATAACTGAAATGACCGTCATTATCCTGTAACTATCTTTTTTGAATTTGGTATAATTCAGTCAAAATATAAAAACAAAAAAGGAGAAAATAATGCAGGCAACTGAGCAAAAATATTACTCTACCGAAGAGTATTTAGAACTGGAAGAAGCAGCAGAATTTAGGAGTGAATATCGTCAGGGGGAAATAATTAAAATGGTTGGATGTACGCCAAATCACAATTTAATTTCTGGTAACTTTTATGCTGCACTGAAGTATGCACTAAAAGGTAAACCATACCGAGTATTTATGACTGATTTACGTTTATGGATACCTGAATCTAGACTTTATACTTATCCAGATGTAATGGTTGTTGCTATTCCTTTAGTCTATGCTGAAAATAGACGAGACACTATTACTAATCCTCTGATAATTGCAGAAATATTATCAAATTCTACAGAAAGCTATGACCGAGGAAAAAAATTTGAGTATTATCGAAGTATGAGTAGTTTTCAAGAATATATTTTGATTGACCAATATAGGAATCATGTAGAACAATTTAGCAAGACTGAAGAAGGAAAATGGTTATTATCAGAATTTAGTAATCCAGAAGATATTTTGTATTTAAGTTCTGTTGAATCTGGAATATCTTTACAGGATATTTACGAAGAAGTTGAATTTGAGGAGTAGGAAGTAGAGAGTAGGGAATAGGGAATAGAAAATCAATGGAAAAATTGAGAAAATCTCTGTAGTAATTCCATGTCTGAGTGAGGCATAAAATTCATTAACTTGAGAAACACTATAGTTTTACTAGAATTAAGAATTTCTCCACTAAATCAAGCATTGGAACTTAGTAGAAGCATTAATTAATGTTTAGATGGCACTTGCTTAATGGAACAATTTCAAACATATACAGGACTTACACACTTTTCCGACAAAAACGCTATATATGTCATAGTGCTATAGTTTTTATCTACTATATGTAGTGTCTTTGCGTAAGTCCTGATCAGGAACGGGCAAGATGCCCATTCCACAAAACTATTAAAATCATACCACATTTAGGATTTACACACTTTTCCGACAAAAACGCTATATATGTAATAGTGCTATAGTTTTTATCTACTATATATAGTTTCTTTGCGTAAGTCCTGATCAGGAACGGGCAAGATGCCCACTCCACAAAACTATTAAAATCATACCGCATTTATGCAACTCAGAATTGCTATAAACATAACTCAGCTTACAAATAAATTTGTTGAAATAAGCAGATAAATAATGAGTAACTTACAAACAAAAATTTTAACTGATACTTGGGTAACTGCAACTTGGTCAAAATATTTACAAGTAATTGAAAATCTAGATAACGAAAAAGCAAAGTGTTACTATCACAATCAAAAATATAGAATTGAAATGAGTCCACTTAGTAATAAACACGGTAGAGACCACGCATTAATAATGCTAGTAGTGAATATATTTTCAATTTTAAAAGGCATTGATTTTAACGGTATAGATAATTCCACTTATAGAAAAGTAGGATTAAAAGATGCTCAACCAGATGCCTCTTATTATTTGGGGAAAATACCGATATCGTTCCTCCTGAAACCTCTATTATTGACTTAGAAAAATATCCACCACCAGACTTAGTAATAGAAGTTGCTAATAGTTCACTTTCTGATGATCAAGGAGAAAAACGTATTTTATATGAAAATATGGGAGTGGGAGAATATTGGATCGTTGATGTACAAAATGTGAAAATTATTGCATTTTCTGTAGTAGATAGAGGTAGTAAACAAATTCAAGAATCTCTTGTTTTACCAGGATTAAAAATTTCCTTACTTGTTTCCTTACTTGATGAAGCACTTCAACGTAGTCATCACATGAATCAACGGTTAGTTGGAGCTTAGTTAATGGAAAAATTTCAGCCATAAAAATAACTCAGCTTAACCAGAAGTTGATCTTGGCTGAATCAGATATTTATTAATATATTTATGGTTATGGCAAATTATGATCAAAAAAATTATCTCTTCTTTTGCGGGTTTAATACCTCACCATCAACGGAGGTGACGTACAGAAGTTACTTTTGTAACGGGGATTTGAGCAAGTCTCCAAAAACATTTCGCCTTAAAAGGCGGGGTTTTAAACCCAATTATTTTGATCAGCAATTTTCCCTTTCCGTTTGTCATGCTGCGCAAACAGCATAAGTGCCTTTCCTGCGGAATGCTGCGCAAACAGCTCCCGCTGACTTCTTCAATTACAATTTGTCAGATATTCTGTCCAAACATATCCTGGAACTGGCTCAATAATCTTTACCCAAAATAAGCCTTCGATACCACCTGTAGTTTCTAACTCTACTGTATCTCCATCATCAACTGTACCAACAATATTACCATTAGGTACTTCTCGGACATTCAGAACAAGACGTTCATTTGTAGAAGAACTTGGCATTGATACTTCACAACTATCAGCAGCAGCTAATAAAAATTTATCATTTTGTTCAGTTAAAATTTGATTTGATCTTTGTGATTTATATGCAGCATGGGATGTATTAGGAGAGAAAATTTTTACACCCAAGAAAAAAAGAAAAATTAGAGAGATGATAGTTGAAAATTGTAACTTAATATTCATTGTTAATCACAAGATAATAGTTCAAGATTAGTAGATAAATAATAAAATAAGTAAAAACTTAAGCCTAGAAAAATTTTGCTGATACCTAATCAATTTATTTTGTCTAATTGCTATTTTATGGAAATATTACTCTGCCTCTAAAACCACTGCTACTTCTCAAAATAAATACTGAACCTTCTTTCTCAACTTTCATACTAGCTCTTCCTCCATTGCTAATTTCTACGCTATAAGTTCCATCAGTAGGAAATTTTCTCATAGAGAACTGAGTTTTTGTAGAACCATCCCATTCAATATCAAATTCTACACCAGTATTACTTTTAGTTATTTTAACGTCGCAAGGTCCTGAAGCCCTAATTCGACCATCAAAATCAACTAAGACACAAGCAGCACGCTTTTCTTCAGTTTGAGCCTGAGTTTTATTATTAAAACCAACCAGGCTAACTAAAATAATAGGCAGTGCCAGAATTATCATCAATTTATTCAGCAGAAATAATGGTTTATTCATTTTAAATTAATTAAATTTGACTGGATATTTTATGTTATACTCTGTCTAATTTTAGTGAGATTAATAACTGAAAATAAAATTTGTAGTCTTCAACTGAACTTAGATTTCATATATAGCATCTTTATTTAAGATGTAAACTCAATATCCATATTTAGCAAGTCTTTCAAGACCCTAGAACTTTACGAATCATTTGAAAACACAAACACTAGATAGTAAAAAATTATTACAGCCAAAATATATATAATAATTTTAAAATAATCTTACTAGGAATGGAAACAAAATTAATAAAAATTAATCACTAGATCTGCCAGAAAAATAATATCATATAATCTTGATATAGCAATTCCCAAAAAGCGTGAGGTACAAAATTTTAGGCTTGAGGGAACACCGGATCTGGGAACAGGGAACAGGGAATAAAAAGACAAAAAGATAACTGTACCTCACGACCTTGGGAAACGCTATAAAAAACTATAGCAATCCTATTTTATTCGTGTCAAAAATCTTACTGCTTTTTAGGAAACAGGGAAAACTTAACTGGGAACAGGTAAGAGTTTCAGTTTTTTTATTTACTTTTTGATTTGTCACGACCTATTTAGGATTGCTATATTTTATAGAAATATGGGAATTTCTACTCAAATTGTAATCCAGCATTTATCAACCTTTCTTAAAGAAGACTTATTTTTCTAATTTTCTGTTCCTTAAAAACCAAATATTTCTATTTTATCCCTAATAAAAATTGCTATAGCAATCCTATTTTATTCGTGTCAAAAATCTTACTGCTTTTTAGGGAACACTTAACTGGGAACAGGTAAGAGTTTCAGTTTTTTTATTTACTTTTTGATTTGTCACGACCTATTTAGGATTGCTATATATAGTTAATATTTAGCTCAATCACAAATTAACTCGTAGAAAATTAAAACATAGAACATTATGAACTACCGCATTACTCTACTCCCTGGTGACGGCATTGGCCCTGAAATTATGACAGTGGCGGTAGATGTCCTAAAAGTTATTGGCAACCAATTTAACCTTAACTTTGAATTTCAAGAAGCTCCTATCGGTGGAGTTGCCATCGATGCTACAGGGGAACCCCTACCGAAAGAAACCCTCGAAAAATGTCGTAATAGTGATGCCGTACTCTTAGCAGCGATCGGCGGTTACAAGTGGGATAATTTACCACGCCATCAACGACCAGAAACTGGATTATTAGGACTACGGTCCGGATTAGGATTATTTGCTAATTTACGGCCAGCTAAAATTTTGCCCCAACTAATAGATGCTTCTACCCTCAAACGAGAAGTTGTGGAAGGAGTGGATATCATGGTGGTACGAGAATTAACAGGTGGAGTATATTTTGGCATGCCCAAAGGTCTGTTTGAGACAGAAACAGGAGAAAAACGCGGTGTTAATACGATGGCCTATACTGAGTCAGAAATTGACCGTATTGCTAAAGTGGGATTTGAGACAGCTCAAAAACGTGGCGGTAAGTTGTGTTCGGTAGATAAAGCGAATGTGCTAGAAGTGTCTCAGTTTTGGCGCGATCGCATTACTCAAATGTCCTCAGAATTTCCAGATGTAGAGTTATCTCATCTATATGTAGATAATGCTGCCATGCAACTTGTTCGTTGGCCAAAACAATTTGATACGATTGTCACAGGAAATTTATTTGGCGATATTCTCTCTGATGCTGCTGCCATGTTAACAGGCAGTATAGGAATGTTACCTTCGGCGAGTCTGGGTGCTTCTGGACCGGGAGTATTTGAACCAGTTCATGGTTCTGCTCCAGATATTGCGGGTCAAGATAAGGCAAACCCTCTGGCACAAGTCCTGAGTGTGGCAATGATGTTACGTTATGCTCTAGAGCAACCTGCCGCAGCAGATAAAATTGAAGAAGCGGTGTTGCAAGTATTAGATTTGGGTTATCGGACTGGGGATATTATGTCCGAAGGAATGAAACAAGTCGGATGTAAAGAAATGGCAGAAGTGTTGTTAAAAGTTTTGAGTTAGGCAAAGACAGCGCTGCGCGCAGGCAACAGGCAACAGGCAACAGGCAATAGGGGGAATAAAAATCTGTTTGCGCAGCATCTGCGTTGGAATAATATAAGACTTTTAGCTATTGGACAATTCCTGCAATTTGTAAATATGCCAGCGCACATTGCTATAGAAATAATTTTCTACTATGGCGCTATATAATTACCAGGAGTAAGCCAAACTCAATAGCTAACGGCAATGTCTTTCCTGTACTGACGGTGACGCTCAAAAATTGTCAGTACAGTAAACTCAACTTGAACAAATAGAAATAAGGAAACAAATTATGGCAACAAATGAAGAGCAAATGATAGGAGGTTCGGAATACCTGAAAAGAACTATGGGTATTTCTTCCGCTCCTTTTGAAGCATATCTTAATTATGGGTATGCGTTGCTCGCTATTGCTGGAGCTGATGGGGATGTGCCAGAGGCAGAGATGAATTGGTTAATAAATCATCAACGAATGGTTGGCGCTCCTGAAGAAGCTATAGAAAAATACAAAGAATTTGACTACAAGAATGCTAAGTTGGAAGACCTGTTGCCCAAGATCAAAACAGATGTTCCTAACTGGTCAGCACCAAGAACATTGCTTTATCATGCCATTAAAATGTCTCGGGCCGATAAAGATTATGCAAAACAACCATAAGGGGGTTGGTAAGGGGGTGCTGGTTTCCCCACTCCTCCACAGGGTGGG
>NZ_RCBY01000020.1 GCF_003838195.1 Okeania hirsuta | reverse complement strand
ATATTGAGGAAAGAATTATCCAAAAATATCTACTTTCGGATTTCATCATTCCTGACTGTGCAACGCCAAAATTGGAAAAATAATTAATTGCATGGCAAACCGAGCGTAACCAAACTGCCTCTAAGGTGAGCTGGCAATTCTCAACTGATCATGCCAGGGTTGAACTCAAACATCTTGATCCGGTTTTTGATACCGCCTAATACTCAATAATTATCACTATCAATTCAATAGCGATCGCTTGTTTCCTGCTACCAATTGACAATGATCGCCTGTTTGTGATTTTCCATTTTTCTTCAAAGATGTTATCTTTAAAATAGCAACTTTTTCCTGACTATTCTATTGCACTATTTTAGATTAAACAATCCACTACCAATAGCGTTTATGTGTAATATCATGTCCGGATAATTAGTGATAAAAAAACTTTCTCCTTCTCTTCTCCTTTCTTCCCTCCTGACTTCTAACTCCTGACTCCTGACTTCTCCATCATTTATTTATAACTGTTCAACCGGACATGGTATAAGTCCTAAATAAAATAAATAATGCTAAATAGCTTGCTCATTCTACTTCCTACTCCCTCTTTATCTAAAGATGTCTAATATCAAGAAAATATAAGTTTAATCACAAAATATTAATATTTGCCTCGAACTCTTACAACACTTGTTATCCTGAATACATCAATTTAACAAACTGTGATAAAAATCATGAGAGTATCAAAATCATCATTACATCTTGGCCAGTCAATATCTCTAGGAATTGTTTTGTTGCTAATGAGCTTTGGGGTAATGCTTGTGACAACAATAATGATAGCAAATGGAAGCTAAAAAAACAGCAGACCCCTTTCACTAAAATAAAGAGGTCTGGCAATTCAATTTAACAGAAACAGTAAGAATTTCTGTGAACTCTAGTAAAGGAAGTTCATAATAGAATAGCGACAAGTCTAATAAAAATACAGGTAGAAGACCCTGGTGTATAAACAGCGACTCCGCACGCTAGTTTAATCCTGTGGTGTCGCCTAAGCGCAACATCGGGAGTATATCAATACAGCTTTAATTATAGGGGTGGAATAGAGATATTCCCACCCTATAAACGTAGTAAAAGATTTTTTCCATGAGTATCAGTACCGCAGGTATTAAGTAGACCATAAGTAGCACTGAGTTTTTTCACTTGTTCTGTTTGTTTTGGGCTAGGATACCAGGGTTTAGTATGAGTGTAACCGTAGTAGGTTTCTACACCATCAATTCCTAACTTAGCTGCTGCTTTGATTAGATCGGTAGCAGAACGCTTATAACGACAGGGATGAGCAAGTACCGCTAAACCACCAGCTTGTTGAATTGCAGTGATGACATTAGTAGCTTGATATTCTTGACCTTGAGTCGCTTTTCCTGTTAAATAGGGCTGCAAACTTGAGTGTTCTGGGTTAAAGCCATATCCTAGAATATGTACTTCAATATTAATTAAGTTGGCGTTAATTTCTACTCCACTCCACAAAGTCGGTGCTAACCGCTCGCGGTCTCCATCATTAGATTTCCAGTTTTCTAACCAACTTTTAGCTACTTGATAACCAGCAACAGTATGATGATCAGTAATGGCCAAACCTTTAAGGCCGATGGCAATTGCTTGCTCCATCAAACTTTCAGGTTTTAACTTTCCATCCGAGTAAATTGTATGTAGATGAAAGTTATAATAGTATGGACAGCTATGAGCATCAATAGTTTCAAAGATTTGCTTAATTTGAGAGTAGTTATTGGCCACTCGATTAGTCAAATCAGGAGCCAAAGCTATATTGATAGACATATATTTTAATAAATCGTTACTTTATCCAATATATCTAATTTTTATCCAAAACTGCTAATTAGCTCCAGCTAACTAATATATTAAAATTTTATATTTAAAAATATCTAATTGATTAAATAGTATTGATTTAATGGGAATGATGGGAAAAATTTCTATCAAAAAATAAGAGGGTATTTATACTGATTAAATTATTTTCGGTTAAATACTGATAATATCTGTGAAAGTAAGTAATTGGTAATTGATAATTGATAATTGATAGTTGGTTATAGTTTAAATAGCTTCATTGTTTGATGGAATGGTAATCCTGAACTCAAAATAGTTAATGACGAATGTACGTCGCTAATCGGACAACTCCCCTAACTGGCTATTGGCTACTAAATATAATAATAATTGCCGATCTCAACAGAATATTAGTCCCAATTAATTTGTATTTTAAATAACATAACAATCTTGAATAGACTGAATATAATACCAATTCACTCTCAGGATGTCACAAATAGTCAGCAACTGATGATGTGGAATAATAAGCTGAAATTATTGTAAACGTCAATACTTTAAGTCTATCAACTTTCACTTCGCGCCTTCTGACTTTTGACTTCTGATACAAATTCACTTTCAAGATGTGACAAATAGTTTCAAACTTTAAACGTTAAATAATTTTCTGAAATTACTGTATAATCAAAGTTTTATAGCTCTATAAAATCTTACTTTTGACTTTTGACTTTTGACTTATAACTTCCGTGAAACGGTATGACTTCTATAAGGTGGGCATTGCCCACCCTAGACAGAAGCAGGATGACCCATATCGCAAACTTTAATTGATGGACGAGTAAAAAGAATGTCTTTCATTTTGGATACCATACTAGCTTTGGTCACTATTGCGAAATACCCAAGCCATATCCAACAATTTTGCCCAACGTTTTTGTAACTGTTTCGGAGTACATTTAATAGTCTTCGCGATCGCTTGTTCATCTTCACCATTGCGCTTGAGTTGTAAAATTTGCTGTTGTTCAGGAGAAAGAGTTGCTTGGAAAGCTTCCCATTTATCAGAATTCATACCTAATTTTTGGTCAATGTCAGCACCTAACCATTGATGCACTAACTTCCAATTTTTAGAACAAGCAAATTTTTCAACATGATACTTAAAACGTTGTTGTAAATAATCCCGTTGACGAGAAGTTAAACCTAGCTCCTTATCAATATCAGATGCTTGATAATCTTGTAATTTTAGACGCAGATAATCAATACATTGGTCTTGACCTTGAACTTCTAAGTAATTGATTAATTCAGAAATCACGCGATCGCGCAATACAGCCTCAGCAGGGTCAACAGCTTCAGAAACCATTTGCTCCCGTACTTGTTGCACAGCAGAAGACCGACTAAAAGCTTCTGCATCTTCACCTTTGGGAGACTCAACTGCCATTTCAATATCAAGAGAAGTTTCAGGAGGTTGACCCTTAGCAAAACCTTGAGCGCGGAGTACAATCAATCTTTGACGATTCCGGCCAGGCAAACCAATTTGACGCTTGGCGTACTGTTCAGTAAATGCCATATATTCTGCTAATTCTAATTTCACTCTAGGAGTATAGTCTTCCTCCAGATTGTGTTCCCGGCGGAAAGCTCTTAAAGATTCAATATAAAAACCTTGCAGAAAATCCTCAATCAAGTTATAGCGACCTTGGAAACTCAATTGTGCTCTAAAAGAAGCAATATGACGATAAATCATAGAAGCTAGCAGAGAGTGTAATTCTACCCGACCTTGTTTAGAACCAAGTTTGTAGTATTGTACGCACTTTTGCAAGCGATGACGAGCCAAACTAAGTTGCCAAGATTGAACTTCACCAGAATTTTGAATCCGATTACTCTTTTGGCAAATCCGCTCTACTTCTTGGGCGATGCGAGTGATTATGGTTTCAGCTTTTGCTGGCTTACTTTTCAAAGTACCTTGCAATTCTTGCAAAACTACAGCAGCTAAAGTTTCAGTATTCATTTCTAGTACAGTATTCGCTGTATTGTGATTTTCAACTTTGCTGTTGTTAACTTCTGGAGCAATAGCAGGGTTTGTGTTCAGGGAGTTGGGGGTGTGGGCAATGTTAACAGTCATTTGATTTTACCTTTGGATAATGCACGGTAGGTGTACGAAGTAATCATGTAGAGTGATTAGGTGTTGGTTGAAATCTGTGTGATTCCTTTGTTGCCTCTACAGTTACGACTATAGGAAAGTTCACCCAACTATTTGCAGAGGAGGGTTCCACTTTTATGATGTGGTTTTTCTGTTAACAACCAATTCTCTAATTCACTATCAGAAGTATATTTTCCGGATTTCGGTCTAAAATCAACGAAAGCTAGATATAGATTGAAAATCAGAACTTTACTTACCAAATTATCCAACTCAAAGAGACTGTGACAATATTCAAATTGGCAGTGCCACCCGTGTAACAAAAACACAAGTGGCACAGTAGTAGGTCTTAGGTTGTAGGTTTTAGGTTGTAGGTTTTAGGTTTTAGGTTTTAGGTTGTAGGTTTTAGGTTTTAGGTTTTAGGTTTTAGCTTGTATAGTAGTCGAAGGAAAGGTGAGGACATATCAAAAACTGAAAACTCAGACAACGCCAGATTTTTCCTCCTGCCTTCTGCCTTCTGCCTTCTGCCTCCTGCCTTCTGCCTCCTGCTATATTAACCAATTAAGGCTTGCTGATTAAATCTAAAAGCATTGACTGATATTGGCTTGAGCCTTTTTAGAGTCCCAAAAAGTGCCCTTGTTTCCGCTCTTCATGCTCAAAAAGTTAGCATAAAAGGCAAACTAAGGACAGAAAAACTGAGGGACAAAACGCCCGCTCCTACCTCCTCTAAATTCTCCATTTCTCCTGTCTCCTGTCTCCTGTCTCCTGTCTCCTACCCCAGCAAAAAGACTTTATTCAGCAAACCCCAATCAGAGCTGTTACAGTTTCAACTCCAAGACCTTGCCTAATCAGATTTGGCTCTTGGCCAGTTAATTCCAGGATAGTGGATACTTGATATCCAGGATCAGAACCGTCATCAACAATTATGTCCACTAAATTTTCTAGACAATCAAATAATTCTGCTTTACCAGTAACTGCTCCTACATCTACTGGGGCCATTCCTTCCGCATCACTGGTAATGTGAGCTGATGTTGAAATGATGGGATTGGCCAAAGTCTCCAACAAAGACAAACAAGATTGATTGTCTGGAACCCGAATACCCGTTGTTTTTCGCTTAGGACTCATCACCAGCCGTGGGACTAACTTTGTGGCAGGCAACACAAATGTGTAAGGGCCAGGAATTAAACGTTTGATGATTCGGTAGGCTGAGTCACTCACAATAGCGTAATTGGCGATATTGGACAGAGAGGAACAGAGGAATGTCAGAGGTTTATCATTAGACAGTTGTTTAATTTGTCTGACTCGCTCCACAGCAGATTTAGCATAGAGGTCGCAACCGATCGCGTAAACGGTATCCGTAGGATAAAGCATCACTGCCCCATTTTTTAGATCGCTAATAATTTGTTCTACGCGTCTTTGTTGGGGTGTATCAGGATGAAGTTCATAGAATATTGCCATAATTATTATTTTAGATTATAGAAAAAGCATATGTTAGATTTTAGATTGGAAAAATTTACCAAAAAATGGGGTTTAAAGACCCGTCCTTTAGCGTAGCGGAGGAAGGCTTTTTAGAGGAAGGAAGAAATAATACTAAATCTCAAAAAGTTTGCTATATATCTTTAGTAATGGGGAGATGGGGAGTATTAAATGTAGTAAACTGACACTTATGCAATGATGCCCTGCGACGGATTGTTAAAAGCCTTTCAAAGTCTAGATTTTAGCCGTAAATATGCGCCCTACAAATTTGGCTTCTCCCCAACTATGGCCCAAAATACGCTCATTTTTGAACCGGAACTACCTAAAAGCTAGCACTTTTTGATACCTAAAAATCTTCAAACCTTTATTTGTAAAGACTTTGAGATTTAATCATCAGAGCAATCATTATTAATTATTAATTATTGAATCACCTACCACCTAAGACCTAAAATTTATGAAAAAAATAGCTTACCTTGAATGTCCCACTGGCATTGCGGGCGATATGTGTTTGGGTGCTTTAGTCCATGCGGGTGTTCCCCTAGAATATCTGATAGAAAAACTCAATCTTCTCGGCATTTCCCAGGAATATCAGTTAAGCACTGAAAAAGTTCATCGCAATGGTTTACTAGCTACGAAATTTCATGTCAATCTAACTTCTGCAAATCCTGAAAATGGAGAACCTCTAACTTTTGACCACCACCATCATTCTCACCATTCAGAAAATGACCAAAGTACGGAAAAACACAATCATTCTCACAACCGTCACTTGCCAGAAATTGAAGCATTAATCAAAAAAGCAGGATTGCCCCGACGTGCTGAAGCTTGGAGTTTAGCTGTATTTCACAAATTGGCTGAAGCTGAAGGTGCCGTACATGGTATTGCCCCAGAGAAGGTACATTTTCACGAAGTAGGGGCAACTGATGCTATTGTTGATATTGTGGGGACTTGTTTAGGATTAGATTGGTTGAATATTGACCAATTATATTGTTCGCCTTTGCCCACTGGTGGGGGTACTGTGCGGGCGGCTCATGGTCGGTTACCTGTACCTGTCCCAGCAGTGCTAAAACTTTGGGAGTTGCATCAGGTTCCGATTTATAGTAATGGCATTGAAAAAGAATTGTGTACTCCTACAGGTAGCGCGATCGCTTGTACTTTGGCCAGTAGTTTTTGCTCGCCACCGTCAATGTCTCTAGAATGTGTGGGTTTGGGTGCGGGTTCTCGCGATTTAGCTATTCCTAATATTTTACGTTTGTGGATCGGAGCAGGGGAGGTGAATACTCAACATTCTCAACTTACAGAATATCATTCTCCCAGTTCCCCACATCCACACCTAGAAACTGTAATGGTGTTGGAAACTCAAATAGATGATTGTACTCCTCAAGCGATCGCTTATACTTTTGATGCTTTGTTTGCAGTAAGTGCATTAGATGTTTTTACTCAACCTGTGACAATGAAAAAATCTAGGTTAGGAGTGTTACTTACTGTTGTTTGTCTACCGGAAAAGTTGTCTGCTTGTGAGGAGGTAATATTTCGAGAGACTACAACTTTGGGTATTCGTCGCTCTACTCAAAAACGTGCTATTTTGGAGCGAACAATTAATCAGGTGCAGACAGACTATGGAGCAGTACGGTTAAAAGTGGCAAAGATGGGGAATCAAATTGTGAATGTGCAACCTGAATATGAAGATTGTGTCGCATTAGCCAGACAGCAAAATATTGCTTTGATGGAAGTACAGAAAATGGCATTACAAGCTTGGTACGAATAATAATTAATAATTAGGGTTTGCGCTCAAAAGTCTTTTGGTAGGGGGCAGGAGCCAGAATCAAGAATCCAGAAGTCAGGAGGAATGGGAATTATAGAAGAGGTAGTCAGAAGAATCATCCCTTGATTTTCTTTCCCGATCTTGCCCAAAATACGCTCCTAATTGAACCATTACCACCTAAAAGCTGGTACTTCTTTAGTACCTAAAAAGGCTAAAACCAATATCAGTCAAAGCTTTCATAATTAATCAGCTGGAGGAAAAAGATAAATTACTACATAATAAATGGTATCAAACCTATTCATTATGACTCGGTCCTCCTGCCTCCTGGGAGGGGTTATATCATGTTCGGATAATCAGTTATCAAAAAAACTTCTGGCCTTGAACCTTTCTTTCCCTTCTGCCTTCTGCCTTCTGCCTTCTGCCTTCCTTGCTCCAAAGTGTAAGTATTCAACCGAACATGATATTAGGGGTGGGTTGACTCAATAGCAGTAACCTAAGTATTTGTAGCAAAGATTTATCAAACTGGTATAAAGCACCATTTGTAGGGGCGTTAACGATAGTTATTCGTAAGCTTTTGGCATTGGCTAACGCCCTAGCCATAAGTAGAGTCCCTGCGTAAGTCCTGTTCTATTGATCTATTGTCCAATAGTTATTGCTCTGGTGAGAAGGCGATCGCTATAATTTTTTCAGCGATCGCCTAAATTTGGTATGCGCTATATATATAGTGCCTTTGCGTAAGTCCTGCTTTTAATTACATACTGTCTGACCACAATGCCAGTTTTACATTAGTAATTATAATGTATGCTTCCGAGCCATTTTTATTAGTGAACTCAATTTTCAATTGCTGCCCAATACAGTTCTGAAAGTCACGCGAACGAACAAATAATTCTGCGGTCACCCAGCCATTTAATCTGACTTGGTGTTGCTTATATTCAGACGGCCAGCCCACCTCTCCCAACAGAGTTGAACCTGCATATAGCCCCATGCTGTACAGAACTTCTTCGGGAAACAATCCATATCCATCGCCACCCCAACGCCAAAACCTCTCATTGAAGCCGCAATAGTTGAATACCCCGATTTCTGCACTCAGGCGCAAAACCTGATGTTTGTTTAAAGTATACCCTAGAAGCTGGCTCAATTTATTATAATCTTGTCCTTGAGGTGGCATTCTTAGAGCTAACCCACATTTTATCTCTGGTGTCGGTCTATCTTGAGTAGGTAAATGGACTGTAGGATACTTCATATAATCATCGCCAAGATTTTGGGAAACATTCCATGCGTATAGTTTTGTGGGATTCAACTCAGGGTACTCCAGATCGGAATTATCTGGAAATGCTTTTTTTCCAGAGGAGATCAGCTCAAAAGAAGGATTCACAATTCCTGAAAAGTTAATAAGCTCCTGAGGATCGGGAACCAATCGTTGGATAGCAGGCTGATCGTCCAGGCTAACAGAATCAACAAATATTTCACCATAACCACCTTGTCCTTTAGCATCGTAGGCATTTTCGATTTCGATCCTTATGGTCTGACCAAGAGCCTCTGCTGGACAGTCCCAACCATTGACTTCCAGCGTAAATTTGCACCACTTCCATGCATAGCCAGACCTATTTCTACGCTCGTAAAACTTTTGGTCAGAATTAGAAAGCTTTAATTTATATCCCATGCTTATATCGTATGATTTATCTGTACTTTTAGGGTTGTCAAAAACCCTATACCCGTCTGAGCCATCTGTCGCAGGTGCCATAAGCTCACCAAGCAAAACTTCTCCAGCCCATAGCCTTAAACAGACCTGATACCATTGGTCATGGGGGTCAGAAGAGTGAATTTTTGTATAACCAGCTAATGTTATAAATACAGAAAGTTGGTACTGAAGATTTCTGTCAAAATTTTCTCTGAGTGTCTGACTAATCCTAGCCCCTGCTGAGAGATACAGCACATGTTCACCATCATGAGGAAGAGGCTGTTCGCGGGTGTTCACAAAGCCCAGGAAATCATTGGCGTAACCATATAAAGTAGTATAGTTTTCTATGTCGGTGAGACGAGCAGGACTCTCGCATATTCTCATAATCCCCCGCGTTGGAGGACTGTTGGTCTGGGAATCGACATCCCATCCGGGAACTGGCCAAACCATAGTGCCAATATTAATCTTACCGCTTTTTTGATATAGCTTCAATTCTTCCTGACTAAAACGATATTCCGCCAGCGACAGATCTAACTGTTGAACTTTTGACAAGTCATACTCTTCAAAGGAGGGATTTGCAATCCGCCCCAGTAGATGGGGATTTGGATTACCACTCGTGCTTACATACTTCTTCAGACTAATATTGTCAACAAAGAATACGGTATTACCAGTACATTCAATTTCGATCTTGAGGGATTGACCCTGAGCCTCAGGATATTGGGAACCATCGATATCCAGCATCTTTCGCTGCCACTGATTGAAGTAGTTCACTGAATCTTCTCCAGCCACCGGATTATATTGAATGCTGACTCCTCCAACCCACAGACGCAACGCAAAATCTATATTGGCTCCAGAGCGACATGCAAAATAGACAGATAGTTGATAGTAACCAAAGGCATCGAAAGTTTCGTCCAAGGTCTGACTAATTTTACCACCTTGCGAAATTTGAACTACATTATTACCATCTTGTGCCCCTCCTTGAATCTGGTTTGTTGTCAAACTTATTATTCCCGCCCTATAAGGAGTGAATTCCCATCCCGGCATACTCTGAGCTAAATAACCTGGTAGCAACTGACCATTTTGCTTACAATCGTTGGGGACTGTTGATAGTTCTACTTGCTCAAAAGAGTGATTAAGAATCACGACGGTTACTGGATCCGTGGTTAGATCTATTTTTGTTGGTAGAGAGGCTGGCTCTGTTTTTGTTAGTCTGACATTAGCGATATATATATCGCTATCGTTGATATTACCAGTATTTCTGATTTCGATTTTGAGGGGTTGACCATCAGCTTCTGCATGGGATAGGGCATCAACATTCACAATACATTGATGCCAAACCCCATTGTCAAGCCATCGTTTTGGCTCTGCTCCCGGCGGGGAGGTGTATTCACTCAGCTGAGTCGTACCAGCCCACAGAAGCAATGCAAACTTCACAGCCGACTTATCCATGCGAGCTATAATATCAACGGCAACTTCAATGGATAGCTGATAATTACAACTTTGCTTGAAATTCTCCCTCAGGCTTTGGTAGATAAAACTCTGCGGCTTGAGAATAAGAACCTTTTCACCATCTTTTTCACCTTCGAGTCGATCTCGGGTATTTTGACCCAATTGGATGATGTCATTGTCCTCTTGTTGACGAGAGAAGAACCAGCTAGGGATTTCGAGCCGTCCACGATCATTACGAAAATCTGCAAAAGACGAATTTTCAATGGCAATTGACTCCGGAGCTGTGAAAGACAATTGATAGCCATATATACGATTTCCATCATCCGAGCGCAGCTTTTGTTTGACTAAATCACCCACCTCAGTCTCGTTCATAGTTTGACTATGGAAAGCAATACCATCCTTAAATTCGTTTTGAATTGCTTGGACTAATTGATGGAAATTAATGATCTTGCCTTTGCCAGCACCATTGATCGTAAAACTGTAGAGATTACCACCGAAAGCGCCTTTATGCCTCAGGAAAACTTCACAATCATCGTCTTCCTTAATGATAGTCAAGGTAACATCATCTTGATTCGTAATAGCCGTGGCATTCAGTCGCAAGTGTTGACCGACAAAAGACAAAGAGGGTTTTTGACGGTTTTTGAATGCATCGCCACTCTCTATCGTATGCCCATTCACTGCGCTCAGTTTATCCATAATGAACTGACGAATTGCAAAGTTAGCAATCGTTATCTTATGATCAGAAGATTGACTACTGTCGTAGAAACAGATGCCTTCCCGAAACTCTTGTTGAGCAGCCTGAGCTATGACCCGTGCATCTATGGTGGAATGTTTAACTGCACCCTGGACAGTGAAGTTGTAGAAATGTACACTTCTAGCCCAAAGCTGAATTTCTATTTCATCGCCATTACGAACGATTGCATCCTCGCTGTGAACGACAATCTTTAAGGTGACTTCATCTTGTGTCAGTTTATCGGCGACAACCCTTGTATCTAGTGCTGAATTATTAACAAAAGCTAACATAACCTTGCGGTTTGTTCGGTTAGCTATAACATGTTTTGGCCACAACTCAGAAATACCGCCGTCTTTGGTTACTGTAATAGACCCGGCTCCTAGCCTATCCATAATAAAGTCGCCAACCTGAATGTCGTTAATCAATTGCTTATCCCCAAACGTGATCGTCGGCTGGAATATTTCTTTGGCAGATTGAACTAATACACGGGCATCGATAATCATGCCTTTGAGCGCATTATTTACAGTAAATCCATATATGAGTCTATTGTAATATTGGGATACTCCCCGAGTATTGCAAAAAAGTTGAACTTCAACTGTAGCATTACTTTTGGCGATTATTGTCAAAAAGACATCGTCCCGATCTGATCCAGCATATAGTCCTAAGTCTCTCATAAAAGAGAGGAAATAGTTGTTTTGACTGTCTTTCGGTCTTACTTGCAGTTTGTGAGTGATTTGCAGTTTGTGAGTGATGAAATCGCAGATTTTAGCATCTTGCAGCAGGTCGTCATGGAACTGGATGCCACCTTGAAACATATCCGAAGTAGCTTGTGCTAAGAGACGGACATCTATAGTAGTACCGTTGATAGTACCATAGACAGTAAAGCTGTATAGGTTAATCGCGGTGGATGAAGCATCAGACCATAGTTGAATTTCAACTCCCCCTTTTTCGACTATGAAAATTGTCAAAGCAACATCATCTTTTCGGACAAAACGTGTCAAACCATCTTTTCGGAAACAACTTAGATTCAGTGGCGAATTGCCAGCAAAATAAAAATCGGCATATGACTCGGTAACTTTAAATAGTGGACTAAGGCGAAACTGTCGCAACTTTTCATGGATGAAACTAGATAATAATTGGTCATTATTTAACGTTATATCGTTAAATACTATACCCATGGCAAAATTTTTAACAGCCTGTTGAGCTATGACCCGGGGTTCTATAATAATGCCGTTGATTGCATTGTCTACAGTAAACCTGTACTGACTTTTTTTATTTCCCCAAAAATCTATTGCTATTTCACCAGATCCGACATCTGAAACGACTAATTCAACATCTGTTTTATTGAAATCTGACAAATTCAGTTTCAGTTTCAGCTGTAGCGGGTTTGATTTTTTGTCAACCTTAAATACGTTGCGATAGCTTTTGTAGGCAACCCCGTTCTGCCTAGCTCTCAAGTAGGCAATCACATTTTCCACTATGATTTGCTCGTCGTTTATATCAAAGATCATTAGATCGGGATTCACATCAAGCGTTGCTAAGTTTCTACCAGCACTTGTAAAAATAGTTTGGTCTCCCGATATATTCAGTTGATTCAGATCGAGGTTTTTAAGTACAAGGGTTTTTTTGCCTTGCTTGTTAGTATTACCATCAGCCACAAAGTGAATGTTAAATTTTTCTGCGTTTTCAGCAATGATAACTATATCGTCATCATGCCCAGTTTTGATAATAGTTTTTTGGTTTGGGGCAGAATCGCTAGTAATTTCAGAAGCATCAATAATATTCTTGCCCTCATTTAAACAATAGGTTACTCCTCTTCGTTTGGCTAAAACAAAATCGTTACCCTTGCCTAAATTAATTTGAGACCCAGTATTAGTTGAGGCATCCACCAGCAGCAGATTGTCAAAATTGCTTGGTTGGCTTATTAGATAACCTAGTTGTGTGCAGAAAAATTTTACGATATCTTCACCTTTCAATAAGGTGTTATTTTTTCCAAATTGTATTTGGCAGAAGCGACTTACATAATCTAGAATTAGTATTCTTAAATCCGTCTCGCCTTTACGATAAATATCTCCCCAATAGGTATCAGTAAAAATCAATTCTCCTTGGAGATTTTCCCATTGGAGATCGCCATTTGAAGCGATTGTTAAATTGATTTCAGATAGATTTTGAAATGATTGTAATTTAAGCCTGTTTCCCCCGCTTGATTCATGGATTGTTGCAGTGGAGCCAATAGTGGCATATTTGACTCGAATTCTTTCAGACTTGTTTATTTTAAGAACATCTTGAAAATCTGTTCCTGGGGTAAAAATAAGTTGTCGCCCATCGCTCGATATCGTGATTCTTCCCCTGTTGGCGAGGGGACAGTCTTTTTCATCTACTAATTCTACAGTTTGAATCTTAACTCCTAGAGGCTCAGTCTGTAGCAATTGAATAGTTAGCTGATGATTATTCCAGGTTCCCAGAGGAGCTTCAGCCTCAATACCAATATCCTTTTTTTGGATTACAGTAATTGTGGTATATTGAGTGATTTGGGGTCCCTCAATTATGTATGTATCAGAACCGTCTCCTCCCATGAGGATATGGCGTCCTCGTTTACTCCAAAGAGTATTGGAGCCTCCATTTGCTTTCAAAGTAGTCTCACCATTCTGGGCTATTAAGAGGTTGGGTTTTGTAGGATGTCCCTTAATCATCCGGACTTGACGTCCACCAAATATATTATTGATTCCTGTTATCTTTACGAGAGTACTATTTGAGTGATTGCCTGTTACCAGGATTAACTTATTCTGTATAAGATCTACATCAAGTTTCTCTGCGCCTTCATAATATTCCAGCGATAGCGTATTTGCTCCGTCATTACCATTAATTACATTTGTTCCCACTAAGAGGTTCTTGATGAAAATGTAGTCGTCTCCTATCGTACCCTTAAACGTGACTTCTGGGGAATGGGATACGTCGATCACAAAACTATGGGAGCCATCCATATTTGTTGCATCAATATAGAGCGGTAAACCTCCCTGATAGTTAAAATATATCGATTGAATAGATTTGAGGATAAAAGCGCCACCCAATGGAGTGTTTTCATCCACCAATGATGGAGAGACTAGCTTCAGTTTGCTTTCAACTAAAGCCTCTATATCACTATGCTTAAGATTGAACACCACAGTATTTTGACCTGAGCCGCCCAGTATGTACTTCAGCCATGTATTACTTTCATGCCTAATGGTGTCTAATACTACTGTATTATCACCCTCGTTAGTGTAGATAACATCATTTTTGCCTCCACTAATCAAGAATTGGTTAGGTTTGTGGTTACCAATAAGCTGGTAGGGAATTCTGCTATAGGAACCTGTGTCCAGGGGAGTCCAAGATACCTGTTTTTTCTCATACCATTTCTTTCCTTGAACGATTATATAATGCCTATTAACCAAGATATCATTCCACTCACCTCCCCGAACCCATACAGGAGTGTTATCACACGCGTGTTCATAATATTCATGTTTCTCCGGAACCTTGATTACTTCTATGTTCTGGATTGATCCTCTTTTTGATAATTGAGAAAACCAGTATAACCCTTCTTCGCTGTTTAGGTATCTAACTACTTGAATTTCTTTTTTGTTCTGGATTGATTCTATTTTTGAGAGTTGAGAATACCAGTCGGACCATTCTTGGCTGTTTAGGTATCTAACTACTTCTACTGACACTTTTCTTTTGTGATCTTTGGATACTATTTGCACATGCTCCAATAGGTTACGATAGGTGTACATTATTGAAAACCTATCTCTAGTTCTGTCGCTAACGGTTGACAAAATGTACACCTTGGCTTTTTGGTGCTCATTAGTATACAAAATGTAACGTTTTTCTAATCTTTTTCCCAGATAATTCGAATGAGGATGCATTTCTATATTTACAGTCTCAACAAAATATGAATGACTCTGGCTTACACCATATAATTGGTATCCATCAGTAAAAATATATAGATTATCCTTAATATATGAATTTGGCTTTGCTGTATATATACTCAGAAACCACAGTGGGGTACTATTGAACAGATTGGGATCATGCCATTCATCTGTTTGTAATGACGCTTGATAGTAAAATGGATCATTGTCTAACATACTTTTACTAAAGGCAGGAGTGTGAATTCTGGAGTTAAAATTTGATATCCCGATGATTAGCGTTCCCAGAGCCAAGCCTCCGATACGTTGTGTTTGAGTGTCTCCAGCTAGGAAAACGTAACCGGCACAATTGAGGTATCTCAGTCCCCCCTCAAGCTCGGGGTGTATTCTTGGTTGCATAGAAGAAAAAATTTTGATTAGCGATTGTTCCTGATTCTGGTTCTGTGGAAGCACAGGATTTATCAAAAGAACGTCTTTATCTGTTCCTCCATTGAATTCGCTGAATATGTTAGACATATCAGCCGATATTGGATTAAATTCAAGTACATCATCACCAGGACCCCCATCTAAATAATTGCTACCGCTGCCACCGCTGAGGTAGTCATCTCCTTCCTGGCCATATAAGTAGTCATTTCCTTCTTCACCAAACAGTTTGTCGTCACCTTGCCCTCCATACAACGTATCAGAGCCAAGCCCTGCTCGGATTTCATCATCATTGTCTCGCCCGGATAGTTCCCGGCCTGTAGCAGATCGATCAATCAAAGCCAATCGCAGATTCATATCTCCTGCGTCCACCTTGGCTTTGTCTGACAATTTTTTTATAATTGTCCTATCTATCTTAGTTCCATCAACACTGCCTTCTTGTATACCGAGACTTTCAGCATCGATCATAAAGGAAAAAATATCATAACCTTCTTCTTTATAATGATCGGCTAAACTATTAACATATTGGTTAAACTCTGGGGTTTCGAGATAATCATTGAACCGATCCCGCACTTTTTCTTCATCGCTTCGGGTGTCAAATAAATCAATGAAGAAACCCAGTACCATGTTCACAACACCAACTAGGGTATTTACTAGATCTACAACTAAAGATATTGCCGTCCCAATACCGGGAACAAAGTCCAAACCTATACTAACCCCATCCAGAATTATAGACACGCAGTCTAAGGCTGCCATCACACTATAGGCTATGCCTCCACCAATATTATTGTCCTCCAAAGCATCATCCGCCGCCATGGCGTTCTTGATAACTGAGGTGACCCCCATACCTATAGATAAGGCCCCCCCAACCACTGATGCAAAACGTAACGCCATTCTCGTGCCCTTAGCAAGGTTATTGATGTTTTTAACAGCTTTGTCCACAATCAGAGCACGCACTTGATTTAGACCATCTCCAATCCCGAATACACCTTGGGCTACCCGCAAGGATGCTTCTGATGAGGTTCCATTTTCGAGCATTTTTATTCCCGCAGCCAGATCTGCTCCCCCCTGTCCAATAGAAAAGCCCGCCGATCCTATATTGACAGCTTTTCCGACTTTTCCCAGGATATTTTTAGCTTTTAACCGCCCTTTTATACGAGCTTCTTGATTGTTGAGAAGGCGATTGAAAATTTTCGCTTTATATAATGCTTTATCTCTGTTATTCGTAAGAGTATTTATTTTTGACAGGTCAGCTTCTGCCGCTTGTAATCTGAGGTTACTGGTTCCACTCCTACTAATTAATTCAGGACTCTGACCAAAAGATTTGTAAAATTTCTTAATCTCCAGCTCAAGGTCTTTATTGAGGTTGGCAAAATTAATTTTAGATGCCTCTAGCTGACCAGAAAGTTTGTTATAATTCCATAGACTTGACCCAACTGAACTTTCAAATAAAGTCGAAAGGGTTTTGGGCATTTGAGATACAGCTCCACCAAAGGTGCTGCCTGCACCTGAGATATAGTCGCTATAACGGATCAGATCATTTTTACCATCTGCATCTGTTTGTCCCGTCAAAACTTGCCCTTGCAATCCAGGATCGCCCCCAGGGGCTGGTTGCGGTTTGGGAATCGGACTAAAGGGAATCTCTTGAATGTTAGCTTTACCTTCGAGAGCAAGCTGGAAATGGGCAATAGCCGCTTCAATTTCAGGATCGTATTTTAGGTTTTCAACAGCCGTGATGTAATCTTCATCGACTTGAGATTTCTTTAAAGCCCTAACCATCGCGTCGATAGTTTGCTGTATTGGTGAATACAATTCCTTTGCATTTAGAGAATTGCTTCCCTTAATATCCCCCTTCTGGAGTGCCTCGACCTTCAAATATTGGGTTAACTCATGGTTATACTGTTTAAGAAATTCGGACTGGGTAGCTGAATTAAATATATCAGTTGCATTATTATTAGTGTCATTTGCTGTTGCTGTTGCCATTGTTTAATCCTCCTATTATTCTTTGAAAGCTTCCCATTCAACCGTACGAAAAAAACTGTAGAAAATCGATCTGAGCTTTTATCTTGATATTGGATTAACCAATACTGGCGCTCTCGGCACAGCTCACTATTCCCTCAACAGTAAATGCTCCTGGGAATTTCTTTCTAATTATTTGAAGACTGGCGTTGATATCGGCATTAATCACTTTACCAGTTGCACTTCTGAATAAACCACGTTTGACTCGCTTACCTACATAGTTTTTATGCTTAATTGGTTCTTCTAGGTCAATAGCAGATGTTTTACTGGTGTAACTTTCTTCGGTTTCAATGACTTTTACCCCAGCCAGTTGACACTTATAAGTTATCTGTTGAATTAACTTACCGTGCGGTATTTGGGTAAAGTTTTGGTTGTTTTTTTTGCCGATATTTGCACCTTGTTTCCAGTTATCATTTTTGCCAATGACTACAGTGCCAATATTATTTGTGGTTAAATACAAGGGCCACTAATTTACTGGTGTTATGCAGATAATTCTCGACAAAACGATTTCGGTGGTAGGTTAACGCTTCCATCTTACGGCTAGTTTTTTTCTGGCCTGATAACGCACTTTGGTACTTGGCTTTTCGCTTGTTATATAATTGATTGACGCTTTTTAGTGGCTTCCCATTAATCAGCAGTGGTTTGACACCAGGCTTATTTGTAGATAGAGCTACCTTACTGTCAATCCCTAAGTCAATCCCGGCTACATATCTTGAGTTTATTTGTGGCTGATTCTTTTTTTCATACACTACTTCAATTATATAGCAGCTAGTAGCAGGTACTATCCTTACTTCAATGACAGTATCAACAACTACAGGTATTTTGATGTCACTCATCGATAAGTGACAAATACCATCTTTTAGAGGGGCTTGATAGACTGATTCCTTTGAATATATAACTACATTCCTGCCTTGAGTTTTATTTTTATACTTTGGTATTTTTGGTTTACCTAAAAACATCTTAGGATGTTTTAACCATTCTTTGATTGCCTGAAAATAACCACGCCAAGTTGCAACCAGGCATTTGATTATTTGTTTTGATACCTTGGTTGGCAATGCTCTGTAGGCATCACTATTTTTGGTGTCGTGGTATAGCTCAGTTCAATCCAGACTTTTTCCGCACTTGAAAAAATGCTGACGACAATAATAGTTGGCTAAGTTGTACAAGTTTTTAGACTTAAAGGCTAACTCATCGCACACGCGCCAATACTGATGTGTTCGGTTAATAATATGTCTGTCAATAAGTCGCATTTACCTTAATTATTTCATTTCTGTTGTTATTTATTTCAAAATACAACACTTTTCTATAAATAGCAACTACTTTATACAATTTTTCAAAAGTCCAGCTAAGATGTAATACCAAATTGATAAATTTTGGCTACAAATAGTTAGGGTATTTATTCTAATTTAGAAATTAGAAATTAGAAGCTAGAATGTATAATGGATAGTTTTAATACCATTTTTGATGTTTTAAATCATCTTTTTCGTGAAACATACTTTATCTGAAAGTCTTTTTATGGTGCTTATTATTCGTAACATTCTTTTTTCAAATTGGTATAATATCATGTTCGGATAATCAGTTATAAAAAAAACTTCTGGCCTTGAACCTTTCTTTCCCTTCTGCCTTTTGCCTTCCTGACTCCAAAGTGTAAGTATTCAACCGGACATGATATAATTTTTAACTTTTTTTATTCTGACTTTTGACTTTTGAGTTTTGACTTTTTTTCCATTCTCCCTGCAAAGTAAAAGCTGCCCAATAATAAGGAGCTTTCCAAGGAGTCTCAGAAACCATCTCCAATTGTGCTTTTCTCAATGCTTCTGTTGGTGATAATTTTTCTTTTAATATCAACCGATAGAATCTACTCATTATTTCGCTAGTAGCAGCATCGTCGATATTCCACAAACTGACGAGTACGCGGGGTGTACCTGCATACATAAATCCTCTGGTTAATCCCACTAACCCTTCTCCTCGTATTTGTTTTCCTAATCCTGTTTGACAAGCGCTCAATACTACTAAGTCTGCGGAAAAATCTAGGTTGAACACATCATGGAGACGTAAAAATCCATTTAGCAAGTTTCCCTGTGGATCTACCATCGATAACACAATTCCAGAAAGTTCAGGGTTAATACTATTAAGTAGTCCGTGGGTAGCAAAGTGGATAATTCTGTATTGATTCAGTTGAGAATTGATTACCTGGGTACGGTTTGCGGCAAAATCAAAGTGAGATATAGTTTCTGAGTTTGGCAAAAGGGCGAGAATTGCTTCTGCTTCTGTTCGGGTATATGGGAGTCGTTGCCAAATTCCGACATCCATTTGTCGAGCAGCACGATTGAGGTTATATTGTTCCCAATTGTCACTATGGGTTGATACGGCAGTTTCTAATCGGGTATCACCAGGACTAAAGATTGGATCGGCAATTATCGCAATGGTTTTGGCTGCAGTTTTTCGTTTTTGGGTATCTCGACGTAGAATACTTAAGGTTGATGCAGAGGGAAGATTGACAATTTCGTGTTTAGCTATTAAAGGTAAATAATTTGCTTGTGATGAGGTTGTTGGTAAGGAAATGGCAGCAAAGGGGATGTAATGTAAAATCCCATCACTAACGATCGCCAGGCGTTTATTATTTAGTTGAGAAGCAACAGGAGCTAAAATTATCTGATAGAGAGATTTAGAGGTTTCTACTAAGAAAGATGGGTCTACTCGTCTATCAGTAACAGTAAGACGAAATTCTTTAACTATTTTTTCAATTAATGTTTTTGGAGGGAGTTGATGACTGGTAATACTATTTTTAGTAACTGCCCAAAGAAAGCTACGTTTTTGACCTAAAGCATATTGTAATAGAAGGGTATCATCATCAAGAATTTGTGTTTGAATTTGTTTTAAGGTGAGGGGTTGAGGTTGAGTTAGAGCTGCATAACTCGGACTTTGTTTGCGGATTTTTGCCTGGACTTCTTGATATTTTCGGAGGAGATATTGTCGTTCTTGTTCGATCGCTGTTTTTTGTTCTAGAGTTTGTTTTTCACTAATGTAAAGTTCTACCCATCGTCGTTCAATGGCATCTAATTGTTGTTTTGACATCCTCCCCGGCCTAAAGGCACGGGGATTCCTACCGAGCCGTAACTCCTCGGCGGGTTGACGTTTTGCTGGCTGCTGCTACCTTGACGCTAGTCTGACGCTTGCCTCCACGTCCGTTTTTCGTCTCCGAATGCCCTCCGGCGACTAATATATTTATCGCTGCGTTTTCGTCTCTATCGTGTTTGCTGCCACAGTTTAGACACTCCCATTCTCGCACCTGAAGATCTAACTTGCCACCTTTAAAACCACAGCTAGAGCAAGTTTGAGATGTGGGTTCCCAACGACTAATTACTCTAAAATCACGACCATATTTTTCTGCTTTTCCCTCTAGGAATGTCCGGAATTGTCTCCAACCTAAATCTGAAATTGCTCTGGATAATTTACGGTTCTTAACCATACCAGAAACATTCAAATCTTCTAAAACAACTGTTTGGTTTTCACGAATTATTTTAGTAGATAATTTATGCAGAAAATCAGTTCTTGTATCTTTCAGTTTAGCATGGAATTTAGCTACTCTAATCCTGGCTTTTTCATACCTTTTAGAGCCTTTAGTTTTATGAGATAATGACTTACTTAACTTTCTTAATTTCTTAATTCGTTTTTTCAGTGGCTTAGGAGCATCAACCTTTGTACCGTCACTCAATGTAGCAAAGGTTTTAATACCTAAATCTATGCCTACTGAATTATCAGTTTTAGGTAAGATTTCTGGTTGTATTTCTACTACAAAACTTAAGAAATATCTATGAGCTGAATCTTTGATTACTGTTACTGATGATGGAGGAGCAGGTAACTCTCTTGACCATACAATTTTCAGCTTTCCAATTTTGGCTAAATAAACTTTGTCTTGACCAACTTTAAACCCTCCCTTTGTAAACCTAGCAGTTTGCTTTGACTTTTTACTTTTAAATTTAGGAGGTTTAATAGGTCTACCTTTCCTCTTGCCTTGAGTTGATTTAAAAAAGTTTTGATAAGCCTGATTTAAATCATTTAAAGATTGCTGTAATGGTATAGCAGAAACTTCTGACAACCATTCTCTGTATTCAGTCTTTTTGGCTTGAGTAATAAAAAGCTTTTGTAGTTTAGAATTAGTAGGTTTATTTTCTCCTAATTTATATTTTTCTTGGCAGGAAGCTAGACTATCGTTCCAAACCACACGAACACAACCAAATAGCTTTGCTAATTTGGTTTTTTGTCCCGGTGTTGGATAAATACGATACTTAAATCTAGCTTTCATAAACTGACTTCTTAAATTAAGAATATGATAACATGATTTATTGAATAAAAACCAATTTCAAAGTCGCCCTAGAACGGCGAGGCTTTAGACCTAATTTTATGGTAAAGCTTGCTGATAGGAATCTAAAGCTTTTTTTTAATCTCCTAATGTGGTGTAACTTTTACCAATTTCATAAATTGTCCAAGCTTCTCCTGAACGGTCATTATTTTTTTGATAAATACTTTGGGCTTGATTAAAAGTTTCTAGTGCTTTGTTTGGATTTTCTAATTCATAGTAAAGCTGACCAATAGTTCGCCAAATCCATGCTTCCTTTTTGTAATCTCCTAATTTTTGAGAAATTGGGATGGCTTGATCATAGAATTGTAAAGCAGTTTCCTTATCTCCAAATTTAATATAGTCTTCTCGAGCAATATTAATCAAAATATTTACTGCTTTTTTATCTTCACCATTTTCTAGAAAAACCTTTCCCGCTTGCTCAAATGTTTCTAAAGCTTTCTCTTTATTCCCTAATTCATAGTATATTTTGCCAATAGTTCTGAGGATATATGCTTCTTCACTAAAATCATTAATTTCTCGATAAAATAAAAGAGCTTGACTATAAAATTCTAGTGCTTTTCGTTTACTTTCTAATGGATTTTGTAATTCGTTTTTAGCAACATAGAGATATAAATAGCCAATCCGACTGAGAGTCTTTGCCACTTCTTCAGTTTCGCCAATTTTTCGGTAAACTTTCAGAGATTGATTCAGAATTTAAAACCCTGTTTCTGAGTCTTTCAATCTATAGAAATAAATCCCGGCAATTTTGTCACGCAAGAGATTAGCTTCAGCTTGAAAATCACCAGTTTCCCGATAAATTGTCATAGCTTGCGTTAATAATTCCACCATTTTTTCCAGGTTTTCTTGATTTCCATAATATTCAGCAATTTTAATCAGAAAATCTATTTCCCCTTCATTATCTCCCAATTTTTGATAAACCTTTCTTGCTTGTTTATATACCTCTACTTCATTTTTGTCATCTTGTAACTTAGAGTAAATATTTCCAATAGCAAACCAAATAATCGGCTGACGATATTTCAATATTAAAGCAGTTTCTGAATCTCCAATTTGACTGTAAAATTGACTAACATCCTGAAGTATTTCTAATTCTTGATTGTAGAATTCTAATGCTTTTTTGAAATCTCCTGAAAAATAGTAAACTTTTCCTAAACTATCCAGAATATTCGCTGTTCCAAGACCATCGCCAATTTCTTGATAAATACCTAGTGCTTCTGTGTAAAACTCTAATTCCTTTTCTTTATCCTCTAACAAAAAATAGCGATAGCCCATATTTTGTATTGCCAGTGCCTTGCCTTTTTTATCCTCAATTACTTGATAAATTTTTAATGACTGTTCGTATAATTCCAAAGCTTTTTGTTGATTATCTGACCACCAATAATCCACGGCAATTGTTAATAGATTTGCTTGGGCTTTACCTATGGAAAAATCATCGCTATTTTGAGGTGTAATTTCCCGATAAATTGCCATAGCTCGATCGAATAATTCCCATCCTGCTCCATCATTTCTATACTCAATCAGATTCAATTCACTGAGAAGACACAAAACAAAAGCTTCCCCTTGTTTATCCCCAATTTCTTGATAAATAGCTAAAGACTTTTGGAGCAATTTCTGTTTGTCTAGATCGCTATCATATAAATATCGCTTCTGAGCCATTCTCTTCAGAATACTAGCTTCTCCAGATAAATTATTAAGTTCCTGGTAAATTCTGAGAGATTTCTGATAAAGTTCTAAGACTTTTTCTGGAGTGCTACGGATTTTTTCTGACAATAATTGAGACTGACGAGAATTGACAAACAAATTATGCAATGAGTGAAAATTTCTTTCTTCTTTCAGTCGCTCTAACTCAAGAATATAAATACTACCAATTTGACTAAAAATAAATGCTTCCTGGAGGCGGTTATCAAATTCTTGATATAAACTTAATGCTTTATTGTAATGTTCTAATGCTAGCTTTGTTGCGCCAATACCTTTGTAAATTTCACCGAGTTTAATTAAGGTCAATGCCTCTTGAGATTTATCTCCTAATTTTTGCCATTTTAATAGTACTTATTCCCATTTTCTAATAGCTTGTATCTGCTGAGAAGGAATTGTTCTTTGTTGGGCAAAATTTTCAGCTTGATTAACAAATTGTTGTTTATTTATCGGAAGAACATTGTTTTTACTAGGTTCTGCTATTACAGATTTTGAAAAAATTAAAAAGTAGGCAAATAAAATTAGGTTTTGCTGAAATCTTAGTAAGATATTTATTTTATTTAAAAACATTTACTTATCACCTCCAGACGGCATTCATTAAACATCTCTAGAAAAGAGGGAACAGGGATAAATAATTGATACAGCAAATTCCACTTTAATGAGGTACACCCGTCGCGGGCAAGATCCCCGCACTTGCATTCATTTAATTGTTAATCTCTGTAATTTGAGGATAAGAATTGATTTTATTTTGAATTTTCATGCATATGTCTATTAGACTTCTGGACTATAAGAAAGTAAGAAGTAAAGAAAGAGGAAAAATGACTCTGGTGGTCGTGCATTGTCCGGCAATGTTTGTTATAAGAAAAGTGGGAGCATTTTGCTCCCGTGCTAGGTATTCCTGTTTGTTATATACTATTTTCCTGTATACCATTATTATCAAAATAATATGGGTCTAAAACCCCGCCTTTTAAGACGCAATATTTTTGGAGCGGAGTTCAAATCCCCGTTACAAAAATAACTTCTGTACGGGTGGTTCGCGTTTGCGGAGCATTCCGTAGGAAACCACCCCTACTGACTTCTGACTTCGTTAAGCAGGAATACCCTAAGTTTCTAACTGAAAGGATCTAAATCATTACATTCATCCTCATCTCGATCGCTAGGAGCATACTTAGAAGGTGGGCGATCGCTACTCCAGGCCCACCAACTACAACCACACTTACAATGATAAAATTCTTGCCATTTGCGACGACTATTTTCTCCATAGACAGGGGAACGTCGATTAATCCAAACTGCCTGTGCGTCTATTGTACCTGCCCCACATTTAGGACAGGAGAACTGAAAAACATGAATTGAAGATTCTGTCCATTGGGGAGGAGTTGGGCTAAATGCTTCCATAATTTATCCTATATACCATATAAGTTTTCTTATGTCAATATTGTAACTGAAAGTTAAAAAGCATTTCCTGACGGAATGCTCCGCAAACGGCAATTCAATACTCAGCATTACTGCTTAGATTTATAGTCAAACCGAAAGAAAAACAATTTCTAAGGATATTTTAACCCCTCTTAAATTATCTGGCGTATCAGCCGAGTATTTCAGCCCAAGCTAATAACTAAAAGTTGTTAGCCGAGAGTTAGTTAAACTGAAAAGAACAACTTATTTAGGATATAGCTTTGAAATTAAATTAAGCGTTAGAAGGAATAGAGAAAAATACAGTAGATTTATCCCATAAGAAGTACATAGATTAACAATTAAATGTTTCTATTTCAGGCATCTTGCCCACCATAGGTGTACCTTACTAAAGTAGAATCTTCTGTAATTAAGAGATTTTTTTGTAGTCAAAATCCAAGCCCCCGCGCATCCCCCAATTTTGGGGGACTAGAGCAAGCAAATTGACTCTTGTTCCCCCCCAAAGTTGGGGGGATAGGGGGGCAAAATTCAGTATCAAAAAACTTTTCAGATATCCTCTAAAATTGGTTGGGTTTTGATTCCCTATCTACTTCCTTCTTACTTCTTCCTTCTTACCTCTTCCTTCTTCCTTCTTGTTTCTTTATTCAACCCTAATCAAATGAATCTGTTATTAAACTTTATATCTTTAATTGGAATTGTAATTCTGTGTTTTATCGCATGGTTAGGTTCAGAAAATCGCCTAATTATTCCTTGGAAAATTATATTTTGGGGAATAGGATTACAACTATTTATTGGTTTGCTCATATTTGTATTGCCAACCCGCGACCTCATTGCACAAATCAATAATCTCTTAAATACAGTACTAGATGCTTCAGAAGCAGGGGCCAGATTTTTATTTGGCGGCTCTAATTCAGCAATTGTCCCAGACCCTAATCGTATTGTGGGACCAGGCCCAGCAGCTAGATGGATAGTTAGAACCGTAGGTACTCCTTATGTAGAAATTCCAGGCGATCGCCTCACCTCGGATAATCTGAATTTAGGCTTTATTTTTGCTTTTCGTTCTCTCCCACAAATCATCTTTTTTTCTGGGTTAATTAGTCTATTATATCGACTAAATATTATTCAGCCCATTGTTCAATTGTTTGCTAAAATTTTCCAAAAAACAATGAACATTAGTGGAGCAGAATCTTTATCTGGGGCTGCGAATATATTCGTAGGAATAGAATCAGCAATTGCCGTCAAACCATATCTAAAGGATATGACCCGCAGCGAACTTTGTACTATTTTATCTTGTTGTTTCGGTTCGATCGCCTCTTCAATATTAGGCATATATGCAGTTATTCTCAGACCAACCTTTCCTGGTATTACTGGGCATTTAGTATCAGCATCAATAATGACTATTCCTGCTTGTTTTGTACTATCGAAACTGTTGATACCAGAAACCGAGAAACCGAAAACTTTAGGTCATATTCCATCTGAGAAAAAAAAAGAAAATGACCAATTACCAAACCCAATGGATAGTTTAATGAATGGAGGGATAGATGGAGTAAAAATGGCAGTAGGAATTGTGGCAGTAATTATTGTAATTTTAGGATTACTTGCATTAGTTAATGCCATATTTAATGGTTTAGCAAATCTACCAAGTCCTATAGGAAATTTATTTCAAATAATTACTGTACAAAATATCTTAGGAGCGATATTTTTACCTCTAACTTTTCTCACTGGAGTATCTCTAGAATGGAACGAACTTTGGCAAGTTTCAATATTAATTGGACGTAGATTATTTGAAACAAGTATCCCTCCTTATTTTACTTTGGCACAATTAAAAGCGACCGGAGAAATTAGCGATCGTGGCTTACTAATAGTTAGTTATGTTCTTTGTGGTTTTACCCATATAGCATCCTATGGAATTTTTGTCGGTGGAATATCAAATCTCATACCATCGAGGCGATCAGAACTTTCTGCTCTTGGTTGGAAAGCTCTATGGGTTGGTACTCTTGCTACTTTAATGACAGGTTGTGTCGCCGGATTATTTGATTTTGGCGACCCTACTATTTTAGGTCTTTGATAGTAGATGGTAGGTGGTAGGTTAGTAGTTAAATATTCTGAGGAATTTAACTGATAATTTATAGCCATTGCCATTAGATATTTCCAGAAAAGAAGGAATAGGAAATAGGGAGAAATAATTGATGATTTTATAGATAAAAATTGATTTTATTTTGGATTTTTTGAGATGTCTATTAGTACTCTTGACTTACCAAATAATTAAGGTTTAAAGCCTCTCATTTAAAGGATAAAAGCGGTAGATATTCGGAGTTTCCCGTAGGGTGGGATGGCGTTAGCGGAGCGGGTCTGCAAGAACGGGTCTTGGAGCTGGCAGACCATCGACCAAGAGAAAAGAAAAAATTTTTCCTACCGCGTCAATCCTCTTCTTTTCAAGGAGAGGTAATTGTTAATTATTAATTATTAATTGTTGATGTATCATCAAAGTTTTGAGCTTCTATAAAATTTTAATTCATCACTTTTGACTTTTGACTTTTGACTTATAACTTCCGTGAAACGGTATCAGCAACAATAATCTCTTTTAAGGACAAGTTGTACCATCAGGCATAATTGCTCCCCTCATATCTGCATCTCGTAGATTAGTTTTATTTAGCTTTGCATCAATCAATACAGCTTTAATTAATATTGCTCCCGTCAGATTTGACCAACTTAAATTAGCCCGAAATAAATTAGCTCCACTCATATTAGCTCCTCGAAAAGTAGTCCAACTAACATTAGCAGTTCGTAATTTCGCTCCACTTAAATTAGCTTCACTCAGAGTAGCTCCAATAGTAGTAGATTTGCTCAATTCAGCTTCACTCAGATTAGCCCTACTTAACATTGCCCCACTGAGAATGCCATTACTTAGATTGGCCTCTTCTAAAATTGACTCATTCATCAAGGCATTTGTTAAATTCGCAGACTCTAAACTTGAGCCATTTAAAATAGCTCTGATCAAATTAACGCGAATCATTGTAGCTGCAGTTAAATTAGCTGCCGTTAAATTAGCCTGACTGAAATTAGCTTCCGTCAGGTTAGCACCTCTTAAATTAGCTTGACTGAAATTAGCTTCCCTAGAATTAGAACCCCGTAAATTAGCCTCACTCAAATCAGCGTTATTTAAGTCAGTTTTCACCAGACTCGCTCCAATCAAATTAGCTTCACTCAAATTAGCCCCATTAAGATCAGCATCCCCTAAATACACTTCTCTGAGATTAACTCCACATAGGTTAGCACCCATAAGTTTTATATTACGGAAGTTTGCCCTAGTAAAGTTACTATTACTTAAATCAGCTCCCCTTAAATCTACCCCTACTAGGGTAATACCTTTAAAATTTCTTTCCCCTTCTGCATACTGTTTTAGAATTTCTTCCGCCTCCATTTGCACCGCCTCAAACTATTTTCTATTTTACATTTTATATTTAAACTAGGACATTACTAATTTACAAAAGCAAAAGAGAAACCCTACATATACCTAATTAACTTATTAAGCAGCTTTTTCTGTAAAACTTTTCGCTTTCCTACTATATTCCGTTGAAGAAGTAGCTAGGAGTCGGGAGTCAGAAGAATGTGGTCTATGGGGATTGGTCCCTCAGCAACCGCATTTGCACTGTGTAGACAGTGGGGTATTAAACCCATAAGGGAAAAGATCAAATTACAGACACCAAATTAAGGGCTTAAATTTAGTAATCTTATTGTAAATATCTCAAAAACCACGCTGATATTCTGAGAAAATTAAGAACATAAGTACAACAAAAAAAATACTATGCCAGAGAATGTCAGAAGCCAATTAATCACAAAAGGAGTACAACGTTCTCCTAACCGAGCTATGCTCAGAGCTGTAGGTTTTGAAGATTCAGACTTTACTAAACCGATCGTCGCAGTAGCTAACGCTTATAGCACTATTACCCCCTGTAATATGGGCATCAATGATTTGGCCATGCGAGCCATGGCAGGAGCCAAACAAGCAGGGGCAATGCCACAAATATTTGGCACAATTACCATTAGCGATGGTATTTCTATGGGAACTGAGGGAATGAAATATTCTCTCGTTTCTAGGGATGTTATTGCCGACTCCATCGAAACAGTTTGTAATGGCCAGGCAATGGACGGACTTTTAGCCATCGGTGGGTGTGATAAAAATATGCCTGGAGCAATGATAGCGATCGCTCGAATGAATATTCCTGCGATATTTGTCTATGGTGGTACTATCAAACCAGGTAACTATAATGGTGAAGACTTAACCGTAGTTAGTGCTTTTGAAGCAGTAGGAAAATACAGTGCTGGAAAAATTGACGAACAGCAGCTCAGTGAAATTGAACGTAGAGCTTGTCCAGGTGCTGGGTCTTGTGGAGGAATGTTCACTGCAAATACTATGTCTTCCGCTTTTGAAGCAATGGGTATGAGTCTGATGTATTCATCAACTATGGCGGCCGAAGATGCAGAAAAAGCTGATAGTACTGAGGAGTCTGCCAAAATTCTAGTAGAGGCTATCCGCAAACAAATTTTACCTCGTCAAATAATTACCCGCAAGGCTATAGAAAACGCAATTTCGGTAATTACTGCAGTTGGGGGTTCCACTAATGCAGTTCTACATTTATTAGCCATTGCTCATGCTGCTAATGTAGAATTATCCATTGATGATTTTGAAACTATTCGAGCAAGAGTCCCTGTATTGTGCGACCTCAAACCAAGCGGTCGATACGTTACAACAAATTTGCATCAAGCGGGTGGTATTCCTCTAGTCATGAAAATGCTCCTCGAACATGACCTACTCTACCCAGATGCTTTAACCATAACAGGTAAAACTATTGGAGAACAGTTAGCAGACGTACCTTCGGAACCACCCTCCAATCAAGATGTAATTCGCCCTTGGAATAATCCGATGTATGCTCAAGGACATTTAGCTATTTTAAAAGGAAATCTGGCAACTGAGGGAGCAGTTGCTAAAATTACAGGAGTTAAGAACCCAGAAATAACAGGTCCGGCAAAAGTATTTGAATCAGAGGAAAACTGCTTAGAGGCAATATTAGCAGGAAAAATTCAAGCAGGAGATATTGTTGTAGTCCGTTATGAAGGACCGAAAGGCGGGCCAGGAATGAGAGAAATGTTGGCACCAACTTCGGCTATTATCGGTGCTGGTTTAGGAGATAAAGTAGGGTTGATTACTGATGGTAGGTTTTCTGGTGGTACTTACGGTATGGTAGTTGGTCATGTAGCTCCAGAAGCAGCAGTAGGTGGCGCGATCGCTCTGATAAAGGAAGGAGATATGATTACTATTGATGCTCACAAACGTTTGCTACAGTTAAATATTTCTGATGAGGAGCTACAACAGCGTCGTCAAGCGTGGCAACCTCCAGCACCCCGGTATACCAGAGGTGTATTAGCAAAATATGCAAAGTTAGTATCTTCTAGTAGTTTTGGCGCAGTAACTGATGCTGGACTAGGTTAGAAGTGTGGTACAATTAACATCAATTTGCGAGATTTTCCATTAGAATTAGATTAAAGATACAGTTTCTGTGTTGTAGCTTAGGATGTAATATCAAATCCGGTAGCATCGGTGTTATTCAGTATTATAGGGGTAGGGGCGAATGGTATTCGCCCTCTATTTTAGGGGCGTTTTGCTCCGCAACAAGTAAAGTGGAACTTTGCCCTAGGGAATGACCATTTGCTAGCACATAACTATCGTTAACGTCCCTACAAATTGTATAACAATCAAGGTAACTATATTACGATTTCTCGGGAATCGTAGCCAACAGATTTAATAGGGATAATTTACCAAAATATGGAGATAAAAAAACCGAAATTTAGTTGAAGAAGAGTAACAAGAAGCTTGTATAAAACTAGAGAAAATAAATTATTAAATGCAGATATAAATGGCTAGTTGAACATTATTAAAAAAGTAATTCCTGATTCCTTTGACAAAGTAATAAAGGGTTTACCGTTGAAACCTGTGGTGGTAGAACCACTACAAACAATTAATCTTTAAGGCTTTTGAGGAAGTTTGAGTAAGTTTAGTTGAACGGTTAGTCAATTCACCAACTCTCTGTTCCCTGTTCCCTTTAGTTATGAATTATTCACGGCCTCCTCGTAATTCTCAAACTCTCTTGGGTAATATTACCCAGATGGTTCAAACTATTCATGCCAATGTTAACTTTTCCCGACTAGCACTGAGACCTAATGCTAAAGTACCTGAACTCTGGATACAGGAAACAGAGAATACTCCAGCTAAAAAATATCCTCTTTTGGGCGATCGCTATTTACTAGGCCGTTCTTCCCAAGCTTGTGATATTGTCATTCGTAATCCCCTGATTAGTAAAATTCATCTGTCTGTCTCTAAAAATACTAATAAATCTAACGCTCCTTATATAGTTAAAGACGAGAATTCTGCTAATGGTATCTACAACGGGAAAAAACAAGTTTCTCGTATGTCTCTACGTCATGGCGATGTTCTAACTTTAGGACCACCAGTACTAGCTGATACTGTTAAAATTCGATATGTAGACCCTCCTGTTTGGTATTTTCAAGCATTTCGTTATACAGTCTTCGGTCTTTCTGGATTAACTGCTTTAATCAGTTTAATGATTCTACTTGAATGGACAAAATTTCAGGTAGACCCTTTACCTAATCCAATTACTGGCCCAGTAGTAGTCTATGCTCGTGATGGACAAACTCCTCTACGTCCCACCTATAGAAATGCCCATTATGAATTAGGGCGCATATCTAAATTCTCTAAATATTTACCTGATGCAGTTATTGCTTCTGAGGATAGTCGCTTTTATTGGCATTTCGGCGTAGACCCCATCGGAATTACTAGAGCAGTATTGACAAATTTGAGGGCAGATGGTATAAGCCAAGGAGGAAGTACAGTAACTCAACAATTAGCAAGAAGCGTCTTTCGTGACTATGTAGGTACAGAAGATTCTTTGGGCAGGAAATTACGAGAGGCAATAGTATCTTTCAAAATAGAGGCTTTTTATAGTAAAAACGATGTATTATTAAATTATCTGAATAAGGTTTATTTAGGTTTAGATTTATACGGATTTGAAGATGCCTCAAGATTTTATTTTGGTAAAAGCGCTCAAGATTTAACTTTATCAGAAGCAGCAACATTAGTAGGAATTTTACCAGCACCTAATACTTTTAATCCTGTAGAAAATTATCAAATAGCTATAGAAAAAAGAGATGGAGTAATTTATCGAATGCTCAGTTTGGGGATTATCGACCAACAAGAAGCAGATAGAGCAAGGCGATCGCGGGTAGAAATTAATCCAAAAGCTATAGAAATTCTCCAAAGTACAATAGCACCTTATTATTATAGTTATGTATTTAGTGAACTGGAAGAATTATTAGGAGAAGATTTAGCTAGAGAAGGAAATTTTGTTGTTCAAACAGCTTTAAATCCTGAAATTCAAACCTTAGCAGAAACAAGTTTACAAGAAGCAATTAACAATGCTGGGTCTTATGCTAATTTTTCTCAAGGTGCGGTAGTTACTATAGACTCTAAAAATGGAGAAGTTATCGCCTTGACTGGAGGTGAAGATTATCAACAGAGTCAGTTTAACCGGGCAACTCAAGCACAACGTCAACCAGGATCTACTTTTAAAGTTTTTGCCTACGCTGCTGCTTTGGAAAGAGGGATACCACCAACAAGATTATATTCTTGTAATTCTCTGAGATGGATGGGTCAAACTTACGGAGGTTGTCAACGCAGTGGCGGTAATACAAATATGTACACTGGAATAGCACTTTCTGAAAATGTGGTAGCTTTGCGGGTTGCTCAACAAGTTGGTTTAGGTAATGTCGTCAGGATGGCAAAGCGTTTAGGGGTTAAATCTAAGTTAGATGCTGTACCAGGATTAATATTGGGTCAAAATGAAGTTAATGTATTAGAAATGACTGGTGCTTATGGAGCGATCGCTAATCGTGGAGTAGGAAACCGTCCTCATACTATTAGGAAGATTATTGATACTAGCGACTGTAGCGATCGGGATAATATCTACACTTGTCGTTGTATTTATTCCTATAATTCAGACCCAAAGTGTGAAAACACTCAAGGGGATATTCAAGCTAACCGCCAGATATTAAAACCACAAATAGCGGATACCATGACTCAAATGCTTCAAGGAGTAGTGCAATATGGTACTGGTCGTGGAGCTTATGTAGGATTAGATGAAGCAGGTAAAACGGGTACAACTAATAGAGGAGTAGATTTATGGTTTGTTGGTTATATTCCTAACAAAAGTATGGTGACAGGTATTTGGTTAGGAAATGATGACAACTCTCCTACTTATAGCAGTAGCGGACAAGCGGCTCAGTTATGGGGGAATTATATGAAAAAAGTTGTGGCTGAGTAATAATAAAATTTGCGAATTTGTCAAGCGTTATTTCAGAATTTGAGCTGAAAACATGAGCAAATTCTGACTCCTAACCACCACCAAAATAATATGAGGTAAAAATGACAGTTAAAAGTAATTTAATATCCCTTTACGAAAATGAATATGAACAATGGTTAGTAGAAACGATTAATCTATTAAAAGAAAACCGATTCAATGAATTAGATAAAGAACATTTAATTGAGGAGTTAGAAGAGTTGAGTCGGCGAGAGAAAAAAACCGTTGAAAGGTTTCTCGAACAGATAATCAGACATTTGCTTATTCTGCAATATTGGACTGTTGAATATGAGTATAATGTCAATCATTGGCTAGCTTAAATTATGAGTTTTAGAACCCAAATCAATGAAGATTTAACTCAAAATTTACGAAATTATCTACTGGATAACCAAGCAAAAGTTGATGAAAAAGCATTAAAATATGTCAGGCAAAAGACAGGATATGAGATAATTTTTCCAGAAAACTGCCCTTATAGTCTTGAACAATTATTAGATATGAATTGGCTACCATAAAATACAGCGTTTCCCGTTGTTATGAGGTACAAAATTTTAGGTTTGAGGGAACAGGGGACAGAAAAGAGTGGTGGTGCATAGTAATGGTAGAGAGAGTGTGGGGGGATGGGGGGATGGGGAGTGTGGGAGAAATTAAAAAATAGAGTTGTCGCTAAATAAAGGAAAAAAATCGCTCTAACCTAGACAGAGCAATAATTCCAAGCATTTTTTTCAATAGCTACAATCCTTACAGAACAAGGTTTTTGGGGATTTTTTAAGTTATAAAGCGACAAGTCTAATATATATCCTCACCATTACCATGCAGGACTACCCAGAAAAGAATAAAAACAACTCTACCTCATAGCTTTGGAAACTGCTGTAAGTTATTAATTAGGGTTTGCTGATTAAGTCTCAAAGCATCTATATATAAAGCCTTTAGCTTTTTTGGGTTTGAAATATGTCTATCATTCCGGTTATTAATCCGACTCAGTCTTATACCTTTGCTGACTATTTTAAATTAAACTCTGAACCAGAAGATATTCTATCCTATTTTGGCTATGGTTATGAATCGTGATCGCTAAGTTTACCCCAAACTCATCGTCAACTTCAACACTTAGATAATTTAAAACAACGCTTGCAAGAAATTTTACCTTGTGTCAGTTTAACTAGCGAAATGGCTAGAAGAGAATTTCTTATTGCTCCTGTTTTGATGGAATTAATTCACTACACCCAAGTCAAAATCAAAGTGGGGTATTCTTTAAAAATTAACGAACAGTTGAAAGGTGAATTAGATTATTTTCTCCAGACCAAAACTCAGTTTCTAGTTATTGAAGCAAAAAATGCTGATTTACAAAGAGGTTTCACACAATTAGCAGTGGAATTAATTGCTGTAGAAAAAGCAGAATTTGCCAACTATTCTTTGTTATATGGTGCAGTATCAATGGGTAATATTTGGCAATTTGCTGTTTTGGATACTCAACAAAAACGAGTCATACAAGATACAAATATATATCGAGTTCCAGCAGACTTGACGGAGTTATTACAGATTATGGTGGGAATTTTAGAAGGTTGATATGCTGTTTACCATTAATATCAACTATTATTATCTTGAAGAAGAAAAAAGTGGATGGAGACTCAAACCCTAACCAATTGTAAACACCCTGTAGACGGCGGGGTATTAAACCCGAAAGAAAAAGATAAAACTGTGTCGAAGTTCCTCTGAGACCAAACCTGGTTGCATTGGGATAATATCAATTCTACTATTCAGCCATAGTAGTAGCGCGTCTAGACCAAAATTATGAGTAAATGCAGGCCGATAATATTGAATTTACTGTCTTCTTAGCAATTGCTTTATCCAAATTCTAAAGCTAGATACCCTAGTAGGGTGGCAAACATTGAGCAATATAGACCCGTGATCGATAAAGTAACACTTGCTCACCCTACAAAATTATCCAGCTAAAAAATGTGTAAGTCCTGTTTTTCTCAACTCATAGCCGTAAAAACAACAACTTGAAGTCGACCTTAACCACGACGACCCTTGCGCGCTAATGTTAAACCTGCAACTCCAAGTAAACCTAAAATACTGACTGTCGGTTCGGGAGTAGATTTGTTCTGTGCTACTTGTAAAGAGCCAAACAAACCATCAGCTTCATCATTAGGACCTGCTGCAAAGTAGAGATGATTTGTCTCGCCCAAACTAGCACCATTACCAAAAATTAGTCCCCAGAGACCTTCTATTTCAATAGGATTACCAGATTCATCCATTAAGAAACCAATTTCTTCGCGAGTTGTACGATCATAACCGACAATTCTGCCGTCACCGAAGTTACCGACCAATAAAGCATTACTAAATTCGCCAAAATCATCTGGAGCGATCGCTAAACCCCAAGGAGCATTCAGTGCATTTTCATTAGGGTCATCGGTGTCTTGCCCCCATATATTCAGCAAGTTACCTTCAATATCATACTCAGCTAGTCGCCCTAAACCTACCTTTGCTTGCTCTTCACCAGGCTCATCACTTAGTTTTGCATAGGCAACGTAAAGATTACCATCTAGATTTTGGATATTGAAGGGGGCATACTCTTCACCAAAAGGATTCTCAAATAAGAAATTAGATGTAATGTCATTAAAGTCTTTATCCCAAACATCTATCCCTGGGGACTTTATACTGAAATCAGCAGCAAATAGAAGATTATCCTCTGGTAAAGTTGTTCCTGCCATACCTTTGTAGATGGCAAAGTTATCGTTATCTGGATTATCGTCAGTATTTTGGTCTGCAAATTCTGAATTATCTACCACTACCAAATATTCAACAGGTCTGAGTATACCATCGTCTGTAGGTACTTCTGTCCAAGCGGAAAGTGTTCCACCCTCTTCCACTGCGAAAAATCGTCCTGGGCCAGTAATTGTTCCTAAATCAGGATCGTCCGGATCGAGAAACATTGTTACCTCGAAATCTGATGGGTGTGGACTAAAAAACTGCCCAGTCGGAGCACCTGCGCTTCCTTCTGGTGCATTGGGGGATGTGGGAATAGTCACAAATTTCAGGTCGTCTTGAAATAAAGGTGTTCCACCAACATCTCCGACATAGGTAGTTACAGTCCCAGAATCAGTATTAGTTACCCAAAAGTGTCCCCCAAATCCGGCGGGACGGATGGCTAAATCCCAAGCATTGACGACTAGAGGGTCAAGGATATGAGGCTCAAAGTCCGGATTATTTGATACAAGATTTGTTTGAAAGTATGCGGCAAATGCCGGGGTTACTCCACTACCGATAATTGCACTAATTAGAGTGCCACATAATACATTGATAGATTTCATCTTGAACTCTCCTCACATTTTCATTCTGGAATGAATAAATCTTTAATAATAAAGACTCTCAATAAATTAACAAGATACAAGATATTTTTACATAAACTTAAGAATGATTTAGATTTTATAGCAGTCGCCATTTTTGACATATCAAAAGCTTAAAACTCAGACAACGCAAGATTTTTTCTGCCTTCTGCCCTCTGCTATATATTCCCTTTTGCCTTCTGGAGCTGTTGCCTTTGAATATTTTGACTATATAGTTGAAATCCTAAACAGCTTATTATATCAAATCCGGTAGCATCGGTGTAATTAGATGTCCTAGGGGCGAATGGCCATTCGCCCCTACAGGAATGAGGAGGGAAGAGAATTTAGAAAGATTTGACTATTGCCTGCTACCAGAAAGATGCTATCATTTACCCCCTAAGAATTTTGGCTATCTATATAATTACCAGCTAATTCCGATACACTACCCTTTTCAGTCTGAAGTTGCCATTGACCTACTACATTTAGGGAACCTTCCAAAAATTGACTGCGACAAACTCGACGCTGAATCTTACCACTGGTAGTCTTAGGAATACTACCAGTCTTTAGCAGATTAATAGCATAAACTTCCACCGTATGTTCCTCAGCAACTGCCTGACGAATTGCTCCAACTACTTCCTCAACATTCAACTTCCGTAAATAACTGCGTTCTACCTCTTGAGCAATTATCAACCGCTCATCATCTTCTGCTTCTATAGAAAAAGCTGCTCCACAACTAGACCGTAAAGCGGGATGACATTTTTCCACTGTTAGCTCAATATCTTGAGGATAACGATACCTACCCCACAAAATCATTACATCTTTAATCCGACCAGTAATAAATAATTCCCCATCTTGTAAAAATCCTAAATCTCCCGTCCGTAAAAAAGGCCCTTTATCTGCCAAAAAAGCATTAAAAGTTCGCTCTGTCTCCTCCGGTTGATTCCAATAACCCCTACCTACACCAGCGCCAGATACCCAAATCTCTCCAACTTCACCATCTGGACGTGGAACTAAAGATTCTGGGTCAACAATCATAATTTCATCGCCCAACCAAGCAAAACCACAACTAACTACTGCTCTACTTTTTTCACCGCCAACCACAACTCGGTTTTCTGCTAAAGCTTCAGCATCCACATATTTAATAAGTGGGGATTTTGTTTTTGTTGCGCCACTGATAAATAAAGTAGTCTCTGCCATTCCATAACAAGGATAAAAAGCCTCTCGCCGAAACCCACAAGGGGCAAAAGTCTCGGCAAATCTTTCTAAAGTTGCAGCTCGCACGGGTTCAGCTCCGGAAAATGCGACACTCCAACTACTTAAATCTAAATTTTTCAGTTGTTTTGGGGTTACTTGCCGAGAAACTAGGTCGTAAGCAAAGTTGGGTCCGCCACTGGTTGTTGCTTTGTATTGAGAAATAGCTTTTAACCAACGTATGGGTTTTTGAATTAAAGCTACGGGTGACATGAGGGTGACGGGAAAACCACCATATAAGGGTTGTATTACTCCACCTATTAATCCCATATCGTGAAACATGGGTAGCCAAATTACGCCCTGACTTTCTGGGGAATGTTCAAATGACTGATAAATAATTTCTGAGTTATGCAATACGTTGCGGTGAGTGACCATTACTCCTTTTGGTTTGCCTGTGGAACCGGAGGTGTATTGAAAAAAGGCGAGGGTGTCTGGGTCTATTTTTGGTTCTATCCAATGGGGTGCTTCATAAAAATCAATTTTATCTGTAGCTATCCATGGTAAATCCTTGAGTTTAGGAGCTAAGTCTGGATTTTTGGCTAATTTTTCTTGAATTTCCCGTAAAAAAGATTCTGTGGTGAGAATGGCTTTTGGTTCGGAGGATTGGACTCTTTCTTGGAGTTTGACTATTGCGTCGTTGTTGAGGGGAGGGTTACTGGTTACGGCGATCGCTCCTGAACAGATACAACCAAAGAAACTGGCGATAAATTCTAGTCCAGCAGTGTAGGGATAAACGACTAATATTCGGTCTTCAGGGATGATGATTGATTGGAGGTGAGCAGCGATCGCTTGGACTTGGGTATTTAATTGTTGATAAGTTAAGCTTCCAGACTCGGTTTCTCCATCTGGCAAAAATGTATAAGCAATTTGATTAGGTAGATTTTGTGAGCGATGGTTTAGGATATCTAGTATTGTTGAGTATTTAGGCATTTGAGGATTTTTTGAGTAGATTAATATTTAGAGTATTGTATTAGTAAGTTTTTCTTGCTTACCACATAGTTGTAAATAGGTCAAATCCTTGTTAGAGGGGCTGAGGAAAATTAGTTCATTATGGTTAAATGAATATGAGGCGATCGCTCATTTAAACAATGAAATTATAGGTATTTCAGGCTTTAAAATCTTATTAGGTAATAAAAGAGCTATAGATTATACACTAAGTATAGAATATCACATAATTTGAAAATAAGGCTGAAACCATTGAAACTGTGTTGACGAGTTTAGGGATTTTTGACAATTTTTTGTCAGGAGTTGATGACAATCTTTAAAATTTTCTTTCAAAGAAGCTGAGATTGATAATTAAAACTTTATCTTCAAAAAATAACGATTACATCATTTTTGATTCAACAATTAAGTTGGATAAGTTGGAGTACGATCGCCGATCTTGTAGGGTGTGTAAATGAAATGTAAAGTACCACCCACCGACAAGAAGAAACCAAACCATTCTTGACCAAAAAATAGGGTCTCAAGGCTCCCCTTTCAAGGGGATGAAAAAAAATCAAGTTCAATATTTCAAGCCCCTGACTTCGGGTAGAGGTACTGATAACTGATAACTGAAATGACCTAGCAGTGTAGGGATAAACAACTCAACTAATATTTGCTCTCCTGGACTGATGAATGATTAGAGGTGGGCAGCGATCGCTCGTACTTGTGTGTTTAATTGTTGATAAGTTAAGCTTCCAGATTTGGTTTCTCCATCTGGCAAAAATTTATAAGCAATTTGATTCGGTAGATTTTGTGAGCGAGCGTTTAGGATATCTAGTATTGTTGAGTATTTAGCCATTTGAGGATTTTTTCAATTGTATTGATAAGTTTTTAATACCCACCACATAGTTGTAAATATGTCAAATCACTATTAGAGGAAGTTGGAAAAATTAGATCGCTATCCTCAAACGAAAATGAGGCGATCGCTGGTTTAAACAACGGAATTATAGGTGTTTCGGGCGTTAAAATTTGATTAGGTAATAAAATGGCTATACATTATACACTAAGTATATTATATCACATAATTTGGAAAATAAGGCTGAAACCATTGAAACTATGTTTAGGAGTTTCAGGATTTTTGACGATTTTTTGTCATATTTTTGTCAGAGGTTGATGACAATCTTTAAAATGTTCTATAAGAAAAGCTTAGATTAATAAGTAAAACTTTTGATAAATCTGAAATTATCATAAGAGACATAATAAGATGATGGAAAAGGGAAAAAAGATAATGACAATAATAACTTTTCTGAAAATCTTAGAAGTGGTAGATGAAATTTATCCAGAATATCAAGAAAATTGAATGGAGATGTCAAGAAATAGCCTGCGATAACGATATAGAACAGAAAAAATTAGAGATATTTAATAAGCATAAAAAGAGTTTTAAAAAGCTAAGTGTCAAGCTTTTAATGAAGGACAACTGATGCAGGAAATTATTTGGTGATTTTTTTTGATTAGGTAGTTTAGTATAGTGCGTTAATGAAATTTAACCTACTATATATCTACAAAAAAAACTAAACCATTATTAACCAAAACTCTCGATAAAAAGAAAAAAAACTATTTTAAATATATCAGGTGTGTGACGACTCAAAATATTTCTAAATTATCTATTTTTTTCAACTAAATTCCCTAAATAACCCTACTTTCAAAGTAGGATATAATTACAAGCTAGAGTACACATATTTCTATACAAAATAATTCAAATCTATAGGTTCAGAAAAAAGCTTATGTCTGACTTCTTGTCTTTTGGAAATCTCCTGACAGTATCTAGAACTTTACCAGCACTGAAACAATTTATTGAAGGTGATGTGTTAGGCAAAGTTCTCTCAGAGGTTGGGGATGCAGAGTTAATTGCAGCGTCACATATTTTTAATAATTTAGATTCATCTGCCGATCAGGGAAAAGCTCTTAATCGTGCATTAGTGCATCTCGAAAGTGCACATGAATTGTTTAAGCGTTCTGCGATTTCTGTTATGGACAGTTTCAATGGATTTTCTATAACATTTAATATAGGACAATACATTGAATGGCAATATAAAGATATATACATCTGTTTGCTGATAGCTTTATGTCACAGGTATATGAATGATGATAGAAAAATCATTGAGGAAAAAATACATTGGGCTATACAGGCTTTCAAAGGTTACCCAGGAGCTCCACACGCATATTCTCGTCTGGAAAAGATGATGCCCATAACATTTCCTATAGCCCTCTTTATTACATTCAGCATAGGGCTAGGTTTCCCATTTGGACAAATCAAGATGATGTTAAACAAAAAGCATCGGTTTTATTGGAAGTTAGCCGAAGATCCAGAAGCAACAGAAAGGCTAATCGAAGAAGTCCGCGATAATTTACTATCTATTTAAAACCAAACTACTAATAAAGCTTAAGGGTTTACTAGGTTAGCTAAAGTGTCAGTCAAGTAGAGTTTGTTAATCAAAGGTAACACCCTGCTTTAATAATAAGGAGTTAATTATTGCCCACAGATAAACAAAAAGAAACTGCAATTTTTATTTGTCCGTTACTATCTAATCTTGTAAGCATTCAGCAATTAGCCATCAGCTCTCAGCAATAACATTTTGTGTTTAAGGATGGAGTTTAAATAAATATAGACTTTGGAGCTGACTTTTGTAGTCATATTTTTCGTTTCTCAATTAAATATTGCTTTTATCACTGACTAAAAGCACTCTTCTGATAGCTGACGGCTGAATGCTTACTTAATCTTTATCAATCCATAAATTTATTTCGTTATGACCAAAAACTAAAAATAATTTACATTTTAGCCTGAATGAATGATGGTTTAGAAATTGTAATCAACCAAGATGGAATTGGGATTTTGAAATATGAACAAATCACTTTCGCAAATGAATAATCAAGAAATTCGTCAATATCTTTCAGAAAATTGCAATGATGAAGAAAAATTTAGCCAAGGATTGAAACTGTTAATGAGTCGCAAAACGGAAAATTTTAAGTATCCTCAACCATCAGAAATTGACAGAGAAGAAATTGAGGCAATTTTTTAAGCCAAATTAAATCAGAAACAATAATATGATAAAAAGAAACCAAACTTTATCAATTTATAAGTGCGGTGCGTTACGGCTGAAATTTTTGCTAAATCATCTATATTTTTGCAACTAAACTTCCTAACACACCCTACTTTTTTTAACTAAAGTAAAAGTAGAAAAACAAACTTTGATTATTCTGTACTTTTATTTATGTTAATCATTTTTAATAACTTTGTATGTAAGTTTAATATTATCTGTAAATAGCCTCAATTTTTTTTAGATATGGGATAGGGGCTAAAAATTATAGAAGTTTATTTTCTAGCTTGTAGGTATCTGAATTATCAATATCTAAGGATTTGAGGCAGCTTAAACAATGTTCCCTGAAAAGTTCTTTTTGATCTTCATAGTAATCGAGGTCTTTTGACTTTAACAAACCTAAACTATCGTTTAATAGATAATGGTGTTCAAATTGTGAGAGTAGTTAGTGGATATCGTAATTTAGAATCTCTTTTTGAACAATAATTAGCAGAAACTTAAGATTTAGCTTACTTCTTCCTTCTTACTTCTTTCTTCTTCTTTAATTTATGAAAATTGCCATTATTGCCTCTGGATTTTTACCTGTATTAGATGGAGTAACTGTCAGTGGCTTTTACCGAGTCCAAAAATTAAGTCAATTCGGACATCAAGTTTTATTGTTTTGTCCAGACTATAGTCCCCTCGCTCATTTGTATCCTAATTGGAAAGATTATACAGGTAATATTTTTCCTGGAGTTCAAATCATTAATTTACCGAGTACGCCATTCCTAGATTTTGAAAGAAACGTAGGATTTAACACTTATAAAATAGTCCGCCAAGAATTAGAAAAATTTCAGCCAGAAATTATTCATGTAGATGAACCAGAAAGATTATTTTTTGCTTTTTTTCGTTTAGCTGGCATCCAATTTGCTCAACAACATAAAATTCCCTGTGTTTGTACTTTCAGAACTAATTTTTTAGACTATTTTGAAGATTTCTTACCTTTGCCAAAAGGGATTAACTTGATGTTGAAATTAATCTTTGAAAAAAGTTTTGTCTCTATTTACAACCAATATGACTTAACTTTGGTTTCTAGCAGCGTTACCTATGAAAAAATTGTGAATATGGGTATCAAGAATGTTAAATATACCAATTTTCATGGTTTTGACGTGGAGAAATTTCAGTCAGCGAGAAAAACAGCTAATTTTTGGGAATCAAATTATCAAATCCCTGATTTAACCAACAAAGTAAAAATAGTTTTTTTAGGCAGATTAACCGAAGATAAAGGTTGGCAATTTACCTTAGATGCTTTTGTCAAACTTCAGCAATTAGTAAATCTAGAAAATATTGCCATCATAATTGTTGGTGATGGTCCGATGCGCGATGAAATATTAAATAGATTAACTAAACTGACAAAAAATGTATATTTATTAGGTAGAGTACCTCCAGAGAATATACCTAATATTTTGAAAAATAGCGATTTTCATGTCACTGCTTCAGAAAAAGAAACCAGAGGTTTAACTGTATTAGAAGCTTTTGCCGCAGGTATTCCAGTAATTGCTCCTCAAGCAGGAGGAGTCGTGGAAAATATTCAAGATGGATCGAATGGTTTATTATTTACACCCAGAAATCAGGAAAATTTTTGTGAGAAATTGAAGCTATTAATAGAAGATAAGAATTTACAGATTCAAATGGGTATTAATGCCAAAGAATCTGTTGTTAAATATAGTTGGGATAATGCAGTAGCTAACCTCGTGAAAATTTGGCAAGAGCAAATTACTCAAATCTTCTGAAGAAGGAAAAATTCAAGAATTTAGAATTTAGAATTTAGAATTTAGAATTACCTCTTCTTTTTAAGGGAGAGGATTGACTCAAAGGAAAATTTTTCTTTTTATCCTCTGAAAAGAGGAGGCTTTCAACCAAAATTTTTTGGTAAGGAGGAAAAAGGAAGAAGAAAAAAGGAAAAAGTGGATAGGGATTAACGAAGTCAGAAGTCAGAAGTTATTTTTGTAACGGAGATTTGAGCAAGGTGCCAAAAATATTGCGCCTTAAAAGGTGGGGTTGAGCAACCCATATTATTTTGATAAAACCCCGATCAATTGTAAACATCGCTTATGAGGTGCAGGGTATTAAACCTAAAGGAAAAAGATAAAAATTAGTAATGAAGCATATCAGCTATCAACTTTTGCTTCTTTGATTTGGTGGTGGTGTATTCTAATTATTTGACAAGGATAAAAGATAAAAGCAGTGGGAGCATCTTGCTCCCGTGCCAGGTATTCCTTTTTGCTGTATACCATTACGCGAGCAGGACTACCAAGATAAGTACCTGTGCAAAATTAATTTAACATTTGTCATACCATTTCTCTGTAACAATGCGCTTAATAATTTTTACCAAAACCTGAATTTTACTAATAGCTGTTATCTTTTATTCAGCGCAACTTCATAGAGAAATGGTATCAGTCGGGAACATGGAATAAGGAACAGGAAATCAAATATATGTTTGTCCTAAAAATGTCAATCTAAAAATTATTTTTCCTACTTATTTAAGTTAATCATCAGACCATCAAATATACAATTAATTTGCTTTAACCACTGATAACAATTCTCATAGGAAACAGGGAACAGCTAATAGAAGAAAATCTCAAGCAGAAACTACTTAAAATTAGAAACGCTATATGTTTACTTATCCCTGTAGAGACGTTGTATGCAACACCCCTATCCACTCCCCTACTCAAAAAAATGTAGAAAAGTTTTTGATAAATGGTATTAGAAAGCACAGAGAGCAGATTTTTAGAACTCGATCACGCTGAAGTCAAAGCCTTCAGTTAAACCTGCTCCAACAATTTTTTACCTTGAATTAAACCCACCTACTTAAATAACATTCTGATTGTTTTTCTCAAAATAATATCCTGAAAACTCTATGGAATTTTCTATATTTTTTTGTGTATTTTGCAACAATACTTCTTAGATTACCTTAAACAATAGTATTGCAAAAAATATGCCATCCAACTTACTAATAAAAAGATTAAGACAATATAATCTTTAAGCTAGTTAAAAAATATCCAGTTAAAGTAAATAGAGATACCAAGAGATGCTATTAATTAAAAAGCCGAATAAACCACATAATTTGAGGGTGCATCTCATATTTGCCAAAATACTTTTTTCCTATATATTCCCTGTTGCCTGTTCTCTGTTCCCTAAAAGCGATAAATTTTTACAGAGATGCACCCTGATTTGAGTTATTAACTTAATTAGGTAACTATACTTAAATAGTCAGCAAAAAAATTAATCAATTTGGTAAAAAAGAAACTTTTAATAGCTGTAGCAGTCATAAAAAAAATCGACAGATTAAAACATACTTAATCTGATAAATTTAGCCTGTTAAAGTTATAATTAACTCCTGTTAAAGTCAACTGAATCAATGCTGTTCCACTCTATTTTCATCCCTCTAGCAACTCAAAGTTATGCAAACATTCTTATTTATATGGTTGGGACAAATTGTTTCCCTATTCGGTTCTAGTTTGAGTGAATTCGCTCTAGCAGTATGGGTTTATCAAACAACAGGTTCAATTACTCATTATGCTCTGTTGTCCTTATTCATTCATCTACCTAGTCTCTTCATTTCACCATTTGCTGGTGCAATGGTAGACCGCTGGAGTCGTCGTAGGGTAATGATTGTCAGTGACTCAATCACCGGAGTAACAGCATTAGCAATAATGTTATTGGTCTTCTCCGGGCAACTGCAAGTTTGGCATATCTATATAGCAGTAGGTATTAGTTCCGTCTGCAACGCTTTTCAATGGCCAGCTTATACCTCTGCTATCCCTCAACTTGTACCAATACAACACCTGAGTCGCGCAAATGGAATGGTACAAGGTGCAATAGCAACATCAAGAATATTAGGTCCAAGTATAGCGGGATTGTTGATTCTTAAAATCCATCTTCACGGAGTATTATTAGTAGATTTTGGTACTTATCTGTTTGGGTTGCTGACTCTATTGAGTATCAAATTCCCCAGAAGAGAAAAGAAAATTACCAGACGTAGAGTAAGTATTGAAGAGTTATGGCAGGAAGTTATTTCAGGTTGGAATTATGTAGTGATACGTTCTGGTTTACGGAAGTTAACTATATTCTTTGGTGTTATTTATCTAAGTGCGGGAGTATTGCAAGTTTTATTCTTGCCGATGGTATTAAGTTTTGCATCTGAAAAAGAATTAGGAATAGTAATGTCTGTTAGTGGCATTGGAATGTTGTTAGGTAGTGTCGCAGTAAGTTTATGGGGAGGTACTAAGCGTCGAATAGAAGGAATTTTAATCTTTGCATTTATTCAGGGATTATGTTTATGTTTAGGAGGATTTAAAACTGCTGTAGTATTAGCTGCAATTGGTGGTTTTGGCTATTTATTTTCTAGGGCAGTTATTGTTAGTTTGAATCATACTATTTGGCAACAAAAAGTACCTCAAGATTTACAAGGACGAGTTTTTGCTTTGCAAAATATGATCGAAAAGTCTTTATTAGTAATTACTCATTTAAGTGCAGCACCTTTAGTCGAGTTTATGTTTAAACCATTGATGAGTGAAAATGGAATGTTAGCAAGTAGCGTAGGCAGAATTATTGGAGTTGGAGATGGCCGGGGAATGGCTTTATTATTTGTATTAATGGGTCTATTGAATATTGGGGCAGTATTAGTCGCCTATCGTACTCCAGAGTTACGGCGAGTAGAGAGAGAGTTACCTAATGCTGATCGCTTTGAAGTTGATAATACTGAATCAGACAATACTGCTGCTTGCTAAAGCTGGAAAACATGGACAGGAGACAGGAGACAGGAGACAGGAGACAGGAGACAGGAGACAGGAGTTAGGGGAATTTAGAGGAGGTAGGAGTAAGAATTTTAAGAATGATTTTTCTGCCCAATTATGTATGCACCTAAAATACTAACTTTGGTAGATTTTTTATTTTCTGGTTGTGACTAGATAATGAAGACAAGGAAGAAAAAAGCTTAAAAGTAAGACAAGCCAGATTTTTTCCTCTTCCCTCTTCCTTCTGAAAATAAAAGCAATTTTTATCCATTAGGCGTTGGTTAATCAAGCTATGAAACCTAAATTTTGCAAATATAAAATGCTTTTAAGTTAATAGTTAGGCAACTGCCATTAAAGCACAATCATAGCCAAAATCACCAACGCCAAATTATCAATTCTTTATCAAAATAATTGGGTCTAAAAACTCGCCTTTTAAGACGAAATATTTTTGTTAAATCCCCGTTAAAAAAATAACTTCTGACTTCTGACTTCTGACTTCTGACTTCGTTAATCCTCTTCCCTCTTCCCTCTTCCTTCTTCCTTATCTTTTATGAATTTTCACCTCAATCCGACGATTACGTTGCCGATTAGTTTGAGAATTATTTTCTACTATAGGACTAGATTCTCCATAACCAATAACCAAAAAACGGTAGCGATCGCCCATATTTTTTGAGAAATATTCTGCTACTCTTTCTGCTTGCAAAAATGATTTTTCCTGATTGACCTTGACTTTACCTCGATTATCAGTATGACCAGAAACACTAATTGTCATTTCTGGATAATTTTTCAATTCACCAATTAAATTATCTAAAATTGACCTTCCCTCAGAACGAATTGTATTACTACCAGACTCAAACAAAACATCACTAGGAAGAGTAACCATCATTGTCTTTTCACTAAAAACTGGCTGAGAAGGCTTACTTATTACTTCTTGATTCTGACGATCAGATATAGGCAAAGCTAACTGTTGAGCTATTAAGTCCAATCTTGCCTCTAAATTTCCATCTAATTTTCTCACACCCAGTTGATTTTCTAAATTCCTGGTACGACCAATTAAACTATTTAACTGTGTTTGTAACTTTTGAAGCTCTGTTTGTAGTTCCTGTTTTTGTACCTCAGTCAGTTCAACTTGAGGCGTAATAATTTCTGGGGTAGATGCGGGAGTAGACCTTGAGGATGGAGGTAACTTTTTCTGAGATACTATACTTCTAGCACCACGGAGTAATTTTTCTGAGATGGGTATATCTTGGGAAGTAGAAGGATATTGAAAAGCGATCGCCATTCCCAAAACCCAGGAAAAACCGCTAGTTACCATCAGCAGCAAAAATCGAAATATTAAGGATAGTATTAACAAAACCATTCCCGGAGACCTAGTATTAGGAGTCCGGTCGGGAGAAGATTTACTCACGGTTTTCCCATTCGTTGATTATTCTGATTTGATACTACCTCAAAAACTGAATTTGAGACATAAGACATAATACCGGAGTATAACTTTATCTTTGTCTTTTGTGGGTTGAATACCTCACTATCATTTCAGTTATCAGTTATCAGTACCTGTGCCTGTTTGCGCAGCATTCCGTAGGAAAGTCCTATGCTTTATAAACATCTTTCTTCACACATAACTTGCTTGACAAAATAAACAAGTTATGTGTTCATGTTTGAGAGGCTTTTTCCTCAAAAATCATGTATTGAAAAGTAAATTTTTTTGAAAACTTAAGTAGTTTTACTTAGCCAAATTTTTTCTTTCTCTCTTCTCCCCTGCTCCCTTCTCCCCTGCTCCCTTCTCCCCTGCTCCCTGCTCCCCTGCTCCCCACAAAATTTTCAGAAGTTTCTTATTAAAATAATATGGGTCGCGCAACCCCGCCGGGAAATGGCGAAATATTTTTGGAGGGTTGCTCAAATCCCCGTTACAAAAATAACTTCTGACTTCTGACTTCTGAATTCTGACTTCATTAAAGGGGGTAGAGTAGATACCTTCTGCCTTCTACCTTCTGCCTTCTGCCTTCTTCAGTTACCAAGGCTCTACTTCCAATAAACCATTTTCTTGAAACAATACCTTAAACTCAACTATAGATTGATTATTCTCCTCACCTAATGCTTGCTTATTTAGCAAATCTGGCAGAGGAATTTTATCTACCTCATCAGCAGCTGCTGGATTTATGGGCTTATAGCCAATTATAGAACCATCTGAAGCTACTGTGACACGATAAATCAAAGCTTCGTTGACTCCTATTGTCCAAGCATTATTAATTTTTTCAGAGAGTAAATTCTCTAATCGTTCAATCTCTGCTTGGTCAGTAATTTTGGAACTGGCACTCAAAGATGTCTCTGAATTTTCTTGAGTCAGCGTCTGTTCAGAAGTATCTACCCCATCCACTTCATCTGATGAATTAATAGTAGCATTCGGTGATGAGTCCAAACCTTCAGGTGTGGGGGTAGGATTAAAACCAGGTTCTGAAGTACTGTTAGGAGATGCCTCTAAATTATTAATACTTTCATTTGACTGTGGTTGAGGATCTTTAGGACGTTGTACTTCTGGAATAGGGACAAAGAATAAGGCCAGACTAGCTAATGCCAAACCAGACATTCCCACAGCAGCAGGTATAACTTTCTGAGCTACAGGTTCTCCTAATTTTGCATCTTTTCGAGACACGGGTCTTACTGCCAGAGAGAAACCAGGTAAAGTCAAAGAATCAGCAAAAAACTGGTCCACCGCCTCAACCAAATCAAATAGTTGGACTGTGTTTAAATCAACAATTATTCCAAGTTTTTGATCTTGAACATTGCCCTCAAAAACTGTCAATCTGTGTAGATTAGTATCTATTCTTTGTAAATGCACCAATTCTTGACTATCACTTTGGTGTCTAGGCAAAGATATTCCACTGAGAAATTCTTGGGCATAACTACTGACTTGTCTGACCAAGCTTTCAAAAAAATCTCGTCCCCCAGTTAATGATGGCTCTTGGCCTTGAATCTGACATTCAGCATTGGTCAAAATAGATAATACCTGCCCTTGACTTAAATTAGGACTTCCAGTTTCACTCAAACCTTGCAAAATCAACTTACAGTTAGGCAAGCTGTACTGACGTTGAATCGTCATTGCACTTCTGCTCCATAAAATTAAAACTAATACAATATAGTAATTTCATTTGAGTTGCGTAAAAAAAACTTGGTCGCTTTTAGGTAACAGGCAACAGCTCATCTGGCAACAGGTTAAGAAGGTTTGCCGGATTTTTTACTGTTATAGTCATTCTGAATAAGACTGAAACACTTTTTCAGCTGAAACTCTTTCAAGGCAAGAAACCTTTGTCTCAATCTTAACTGGAATGACTATAGTAAATAACCAACTCTTGTTTAGACATCTCATTTGAAAACGCTATAGCTCGCAAAAAGTGACATTTTTATTGTATGGCAGTCGAAGGAAAGGTTAGGACATATAAAAGTTCAAAGCTCAGACAAAGCAAGCCTTTTCCTTCTTTCTTCTGCTATACAGATATTTTAATTAACTTCCCTACTGCTTTATCCAAAGCCATCGGCAGTATATTGTCCACAAGTATTAACGGTAGACCTTACCACATTTAATCAATTGTGCCTGACATTTTGGGGTCTCTCCAGAACTACTAACTCACTTTCTCAAGTTAATAGACATCTCCAAAAATCAAAAATCAAATCAATTCTTATATTTCTCCCTTTTGCCTGTTGCCTGTTGCCTGTTCTCCCTTTTAACTTACTTCCCCATCAAACAGACTAATCCAAAACCTTTGCATACCCGTTGTACCAGTACAGAATAATAATTTACCCAATAACTCTAATCCTAGTTGATTTAACTTTTCCTCTGAATTGTAGGCCATTACACCAGACCGCCTGGGGTTCATACGACTGCGAAAATGTGCTCTAAACTGTTCTAAATAAAAAGATAATTGTAAATGATTTTCTATTGGTAACTGTTTTTGATTTAACTGCTGGTAGTCAAACAAAAGTTTCCGAATCGGAACAGTTAAACGTTTAGCCAAATGACCAGTAATAATCACTAAAGCTTTGGCCTCATTCAATGTCAAGGGACGACGTTGACTATTCAGACGTAGGGGATTTGTACTACGCAGTCGCCACAAAGAAACCCGATTTGGAATAATCCCTTGTAGATCTAGGTCTTTGACAACTTTGAGCATAACTTCTGCTCCTCCAAGTTGCAAAGCTTCAACTGCCAAAAGAATTAAATCAATTTGGGTTTTAGTTCTACGAGGACACCCATTATCGGGGAGAGGTATATCTGGTAAATTCTTCAATATTAATGGTGTGGACGGAATGGGGGCAGTGTTCAATTCCATTACTTTATTTATTGCCAATATTCAATACTTCGTTATAATATTTTGGTAAAAATGTCAATATAACTAAATAATATTAATTACTATCAAGAATAACACCCAATTATAGATTTTGTAATCAGTCTAAACAGCATCATTAATGTCAATAGAAACTCCGGTCTACATTTAGAGATATACTTTTCCCACTGAGGAATTTTTTTGAATTTATCTAAATCTTATAACTTTTGACTAAAATCTATGGACCTAAAAAATTTAATTCGCGAAATTCCTAATTTTCCCAAATCAGGAATTTTATTCCGAGATATTACGACCCTTCTCAGTGACCCAGAAAGTTTACATTATACTATTGACATTTTGGCAGAAAAATGCTTAGAATTTCAACCAAACTATATAGTGGGTATAGAATCCCGGGGTTTTATTTTTGGTGTCCCCTTAGCTTATAAGTTGAATGTAGGTTTTGTACCAGTCCGCAAACCGGGAAAATTACCAGCAGCAGTATATTCAGTTACTTACGATTTAGAGTATGGCCAAGATACGTTGGAAATGCACCAAGATGCCATGGCAGCAGGCAGTAGGGTTTTAGTAATTGATGATTTATTAGCTACAGGTGGTACGGCAGCAGCTACAGCTCAATTAATTGAAAAAGCAAGTTGTAATTTAGTAGGGTTTGGCTTTGTGATTGAGTTAAAAGACTTGGGTGGGCGTCAGAAGTTGCCTGAAGTGCCAATTGTTAGTTTGATCGAATATTAATTGAAAATTAGAAGTCAGAAGCTAAGTATAATTTCCGTTAATTGACTATAAAATACAAGCAATATAGCATTGGCAGTGAGGTTTTAGTTATTTAGCAAAAGCGCTGTAAAATTCAGGCAACGTTAGATTTTGCCTTTAACAGTAGGCATCTTGCCAGCTTCGGGGTGTACCTCACACTTAGTGGAGGGAGTCTACTATAACTATTGTAAGGGCTAAAGCCCAACTACAAACAAAAACTTTATTATCAGTAATTATCCGAATATAAACCCCTTTTTCCTCAGATAACTAAAGCTTTCTTCCTTGTTCCTTCTTTCTTCCGCAAGTTAATGGATAAAAAATTGAAGTATAGCAAACTAAAACAATTAATTGCCAGTGAAACTTTTGCTTATGTTTTAAAGAGATTATTACAAGCAATTTTGACTTTATTTCTCGCATCTGCTCTGTGTTTTGCCATAATTCAGTTAGCTCCAGGTAGTTATATAGATACTTTAAGTCAAAATCCTCAAATTTCTCAAGATACTATTAAACAACTTGAGCAACAGTTTGGTTTAGATAAGTCGCCTTTAGAACAATATTTACGTTGGCTAACACAAATTATTACCAGTGGCAATTTTGGTAGGAGTTTTGTCTTTCAACAACCAGTGGCCGATCTATTATTGGAGCGAATACCAGCTACTTTAGTTTTGTCAATTTCTTCCTTAATAATGACCTGGGCGATCGCTATTCCTCTTGGTATTATTGCTGGAGTTAATCAAAACCGTTTTTTAGACCGTTTTCTCCAATTAATTAGTTACACTGGTCAAGGTTTTCCTAGTTTTATTACTGCTCTATTATTATTATTTTTAGCTCAAAATCTTTCTCCTTTATTACCAGTGGGAGGAATGCAAAGTATCGATTATGATGAGCTATCTTTTGTGGGTAAAATTTTAGATATGGGTTGGCATATAATTTTGCCAACTGTTGCTTTAAGCATTACCAGTTTTGCTGGTTTACAGAGGTTAATGCGGGGGCAATTATTAGATGTTTTGCGACAAAATTATATTCAAACGGCAAGAGCTAAAGGTCTTCCGGAGAATCGAGTAATTTATGTTCATGCCTTGAGAAATGCCATTAACCCTTTAATCACATTATTGGGATTTGAATTTGCCAGTTTATTAGGTGGTTCGTTTATTGCTGAATATTTCTTTAATTGGCCTGGTTTAGGAACTTTGATTTTAGAGGCAGTAAGAAATCAGGATTTATATTTAGTTATGGCAAGTTTAATGATGGGTGCTTTGATGTTAATTATTGGTAATTTATTGGCTGATTTATTGTTGAAAGCTGTAGACCCAAGGATTAAATTGGAAAATCTGAAGTGATTTAAGGAGTCAGGAGTCAGGAGTCAGGAGTCAGGAGTCAGGAGTCAGGAGTCAGGAGGAAATATTGGAGGAATAGTATTGATAATTTCAGTATTTCTTTGGTACTGTCGGTACTATCAGTCCTTAAATTTTATTTATAACTGATTATCCGTTAGCGTAGCTCCCCCTCGGGGGGAACATGATATAAATTACTACATAAAAAATGGTATCAAACCTATCCCCATACGACTCTTGACTCCTGTCTCCTGACTCAATAGCAGTAACCTAAATATTTGTAGCAAAGATTTATCAAACTGGTATTATGACAGAAACAATACAAGCAGAACGAGTTACGCTTTATGATTTGATAGATAAATTTAATTTTAAATTGAGTGAAAATCCTGCTTTTTTTAGGGAATGGCAAGATAATTTACCAGAGATTAATCAAAGGGAAAAACAACAATTGCATCGGGTTAAAAATAATTATTTTAATTTAGCGATGCGTCCCATGGTAGAAGATATGGTTAAAATGGTGGTAGTGTCTCCTTTATTAGATTTAGCGGGTTTTTTTACCTCCTTTTTATACTACTGCGGAGAGTTCTATAGAGATTGAAGAGAGAGATAAAGGGTTAATTCTTCGGGGTAGAATTTATGTTTTGGTCTTACAAGACCGCTTCTGGGTTTTGGTTATTGAGTCTAAGCGATCAGGGTTTTCTTTAGAGGTGGGTATTCCTCAATGTTTAGCTTATATGTTGGGAAGTGATCATGCAGATAAGTCTTTGTTTGGACTGGTGACTAATGGCAGTAATTTTATCTTTTTAAAGTTGGTAAAAGGAGAGCAGTTTGAGTATGCTTTGTCTGATGAGTTTAGCTTAAGACGAGGGGATGATTTAGTGACAGTTTTGGCTATTTTAAAGGGGTTGAAAAGGGAGATTTTAAGTTGATTATGAGGTACGCTATAATTATTAATTATTAATTGTTGAAAACAATCATAACCACCCCTTAGCCTTCAAATGTTGAATATCTTTCTGCAATTATGCCACATTATAATGAATTGCGATACCACGCTCTGCCATCAACTTTTGAAAACGAATCTGCGACATATTTAATAATTGTGCTGATCTTCCCAAGCTAATTTCTTCCTGCTGAAAGAGCAACAAAACAATCTCAATTAACAGTTCATCCTCTGACAACCTACTAGCTTTTATGATTTCATCAGAAATAATCAAACTCACTTTTTTAACATCCTTTATTAATGGATAATGAACAATGGATAATTATTTATTAGTTGATAATTAATTCATTATTTAAAAGCATTTTATATTTGACAACTTTAGATTTAATAGCTTGATTCACAACACCTAAAATCAATATAGCGCTTCTCAGACTAATGAGGTACACATATCTTTATTTATATTCTCCCTATTACCTCCCTATTCCCTCCCTATTCCCTATTAATTATTACCAAGGACTGCTAACAAGAGTAAATCCTGACCAATAGAAAGGATGAGAAAAGTTAATTTCTCCCAATCCTTGTAAACTCTCAGGTAAAGATATTTCACCTCTAGAAAACTTTAATCTTTCATTCCTGAGCAATACATCTCCTTGAATCATTTTAATTTGAGTTTGTCTAATTGCTTCAGCTTTACTTGGTGCTGTTTTTAACTGTTCATAAAATTCACTCATTAAGGCTAAAGTTCCAATATCATTAACGTACCACAAACTTGCTAATACAGACTGAACTCCTGCTTCTAAAGCTAATCCAGCAAAACCTAACTCCACATCTCGATCTCCAACGGCAGTTTTACAAGCACTTAAGACTAATAATTCAGCCGGAGGAGTGTTCCAAGCAATCTCTTTTACTTTGTCTAAATGGAGTTGAGTATCCCAAAATTGAATGTAAGAATTTTCAGGTTTTCCAGGCTGAAATTTTGCATGAGTTGCTAAGTGAATAATATTAAAAAATTGAGAGGAAAGTTGATTTTTTAAGTTTTCTAAAGTGAATTCCTGATTGAGAAATAATTTTCCAGGCCAACCTTGAGAAATATTTTGAGGTGAGATACTTTCTGTCAGGTTTTCATCAACAATTGTTGAGAGTTCAACTGGAACTGCTGGTAAAGACTTTTGTGTCTGAAATTCTGATGCCCCCATGGCTAAAATTCTAGCTTTTTGAATGGGAGTATAATTAGAATCAATTAAATTAAATGCAGGAATAATTGCCAGACTATATTTTTCTACTAAAAATTTTTTTCCATCGTGTAATGCGGCTATTGGTAGAGTACGCAAACCTTTTCCTAAACAAAACAATATTGTGTCTATTTTTTCTGCTTGGAGATTTGCTGCAAAGGGTTTAATAATCCATTCATAGAGTTGTTGAGCCTGATTTAAGTAAAAGTCTGCAAAAAGCAGCTGAGGATTAGTGATTTCATTTTGAAATAATTTAACTGCTTGAATCAGGGTTTCGTATTTGATAAAATCAAGGTCTTTAACTAGAGGTTTTTTTCCAGGATAAATAAAGACTAAATGTAAATATTCTGGTTCGGGTATCGCCCAAAATACGGCTGGTTTTATATTACTTGTTTGGCTAATTTCTAACAATTTTTTAGCAATATCATCACCAGTTTTTGAAACTTTAGAAAAATCTCGATCAAAATAAGCCTCAAATTCTTTTTTTAGCCTTTCTTCCATTTTCATCACTTTCTCTGAGACAGTTAGATTTATGTCTTGAGAGACAGTTTTTTCTGAATTAAAAGTGAGAATAATAATCAGGGAAAGAATAAATATAAAAATTGTCATACTGACTTTATACTTATTCTTAAAAGAAAAGATTTTCTCAAACATATACAGTACCTTGTTTAATATCTTGGTAAGGATTCAGTTATTACAGGTAAGTATTTCCTGGGTCATGCCAGGCAAACAGTTTTTTTATAGTGTTTTACTCGTACTTTTAACTCTAGTTAAACTCTAGTTCAATTCTAATTCCACCTCTAAAAACAAAAAACGCAAAATATAGAGTAATTTGGTAAATTTGTCAAAAATTTGACGCTATATATAAAAAATCGCTACACTCGTAATTTGTTGCTTATTTCCAAAAAATTCTATTTTCTATTTAACTATGGTACGAGAACTAGAAAAAGTAGATCATAGGGAGTTCCCAGAAACAGCTCCCACTGCTAATCCAGTATTTTATCGAACTTATAGCCGTAAAACAGAAAATGGCCGTGAGACTTGGGTCGAAGTATGCGATCGCACAATTAATGGCCTGAGAAAATTAGGTCAACTTACCCCGGAAGAAACGGACTTACTGTATCGGATGCAAAGTCAACTAAAAGCCATGTCCTCTGGCCGTTGGTTGTGGGTCGGTGGCACAGAATGGATTACACAACCACAAAATTTTTCGGGGGCCTACAATTGTTCGTCCACAAATATAATGGACTGGCGTGCCTTTGGTCTATTAATGGACTTAGCAATGATGGGTTGCGGTACTGGAGCAGTATTAGAAGGAGATTATATAAATCAACTGCCACCAATTAGAAATCACTTAAATCTGATATTGCGGGGTGAAATTGGTTCTACTCCTGCTGAATTACGTCGGGAGTTGACAGAACTAAAATTTGATGGAGACCAGGTAGAAATTTATGTTGGAGACAGTCGTCAAGGTTGGGTAGGTTCATATCAAGCTTTGTTAGAATTGTCAACCGATGAACGATTTTCCGGTGAAGTCAAAGTCATTATTGATTTGAGCGATGTTAGACCTGCGGGAGAACAGTTAAAAGGATTTGGTGGTGTTGCCAACCCGGTGAAATTGCCAGACTTGTATCAACGTTGTGGGAATATTTTAAATCAAGCAATTGGGCGGCAATTAAATTCTGTGGAGTGTTGCCTGCTAATTGACGAAGCAGCAGTCACAATTGTCGCCGGAAATATTCGCCGCTGTTTACCTGAAGGTGCTTTAGTACATACAGCATCAGGGTTAGTACCCATTGAAAAAATTCGGATAGGCGATCGCGTCTTAACCAGCAAAGGATTTTACCCTGTGACAAATTTTTTCAACCAGGGTACTCAGTCTTTATGTCGCATTCAAACAGAAGACGGATATTTTGAATGTACTGCCGATCATAAAGTTGCCGTGCTGCAAGATTTGTATGGTAACTATAAAATGATAAAAGCTAAAGACTTGCAAGAGGGCGATCGCTTGATTTTTGTGCCTCAAGCAATACCTGGTACTCCCACCGAACTCCCTGAGTTAAAAGGTGTAACCTCCCATGGTGCTAAAGCAATAACAGTACCTGCTCTTACCAATGAGGTTGCTTATTTTCTGGGATATTTGCATGGAGATGGATCGGTTGCTTCAGATGGATGGCAAGTCAGGTTTTGGGTTCCCCAGGATAGTCCGGAAATTCTGGAACGACTGATTAATGTTGCTCAAGAATTTGGTTTGGAAACACATACACTGAGAACCCCAGAACAATGTAAAACCAAAGCTTATGAACTTCAGTTAAATAGCAGCATTCTGAATAAATATCTTTCACAGTTTAAACAGTCATTTACTTCTATTACGATTCCTGACTGTATTCTGATGGGAACAACAGAAATTCGTCAAGCTTATTTAGCTGGTTTAGCAGACGCAGATGGTTGTCATTCTCAGGGCGTACTGGTAGCTTCTGTTTACCAAGATTTTCTGCAACAGGTGCAAGCATTATACGCATCTTTAGGAATCACCACGAGATTGTGTGGTTCGGTGCGCAAGCGAACTGGAAAGTGGGAAGGTGAGTTAGTAACTGTAGGAGAGAGTGCTTTTGAAGCAGTAGAAAAAGTAATGATGACTTACTCTACTCAGTTTCCAGTGCAAAAACGTAATCGCCCTAAATTTTTCCACGATCACGGGTTTCCCTGGGAAATGGCTCAACCTTCAGTGAATACTTTTGATTGGAATAATCGCAAGCAGATGATGGTTCGCACTGTCAAGAACTTTATCGCCGATGCTACAGATTTGATTCCGGTAAAAGTGAAAAAAGTTGAGATGGATGTGACAGAAGCATCAACTTATGATATTGAAGTTGCCAGTATCCATGAATTTGTTTGTCAGGGAATTTTAGTAGCGAACAGTGCCGGAATGAGGCAGGGCAATAGTAGCGATCGCCTGTTTGCTGTAGCGAAGGATAATCTCTGGCGACAAGATGAAAACGGTAACTGGGGAATTGATCCAGAAAGAGATGCTCTGCGAATGGCAAATCACACCCATGTTTTCCATCACAAACCAACATTAGAAGAATGTGTTGAGGCAGTGAGAAAACAGTTTTATTCTGGTGAAGGTGCTATTCAGTGGGCAGGTGAAGCAGTTGCTCGTGCTAATCGCGATCTACTTTCAACCCCAGAAATAAAGAGTGATTTTATTAACGCTTATGGAGAAAATAATGCTAAAAAATGGTTTCAAGAACACTATCCAAATATTAGTAATGATGAACTGGAACATCGGTTAGCAAGATTAGGGTTAAATCCTTGCCATTCTGGGGATACTTTAGTTTCTACAGACCAAGGGTTAATTCCGATTCAGGATTTGGTAGGTAAACAGTTTAAAGCATTGGTGGATTTGCGTTCTGTCGGTTTATCTGGTGTGAAGTTAACGGATGCGATCGCTTTTGCGACGGGAGTTAAAACTACCTACAAAATTATGCTGACTAATGGAATGCAAATGCGATGTACAGCAGACCATCAACATTTTACGAGTCGAGGTTGGGTTAGCACTCAAGATTTAACTAATGATGACAATATTTATGTTCAGAGAGGAGCAGGTTATTTTGGCAAAGGTACTATTTCTGTTGCTCAAGCTCAAATGCTTGGTTGGTGGTATGGAGATGGATATAATGTTAGGATAAAAGCTCGTAGTAATGGTCATGGAAGGAAGCAAGACCACTTTGCTAAAGGGTTTGTTTTTAACCAAGATGAGTATGAAACTGCCAACAATATTGTAGGCAAAGCGGTTGCATCAATTACAGGAAGAGAATATGTAACTACACTGCATAAAGGAGTCTATGAATTCCGAACTCAATCTCCTAAATTAGAAAAGTTTTTTGCCGATTTAGATATAGTCGGAAAAGAAGAACTTCCTAATAATTTTCTGAGTCAATCTCAGGAAGTTTTAATTGGCTTTTTACAAGGAATTTTTAGTGCAGATGGCACAGTAGATAAAGATTCCATAAGAATTAAATTAGCCATGGTTTCGGAAAAACTACTCCAACAAATTCAATTGATTCTATCTAATTTAGGAATTATTAGTACAGTTAGATTAATTAGGAAAGAAGGTTACAGAGGTGTTCCTTATACAACTGTTGATGGAACTGAGAAAATTAGCTTAGATCGAGGCAGTTATGGATTATTTATCTCTACTTTTAACTTCAATTTATTTCAAGAATTAATCGGCTTTCCACTATCGCCAAGTAAGAATATTAAAGCTGAAAAATGGTTAAAAAAACCATTGCCTAATTATTGTGAGTCAACTATTAATTCTAAGTTTACTTCAAAGGTGAAAAAAGTTGAAGAATTTGGAGAAGAAGTTGTTTATGATTTGCACGTTCCTTTAACTAATTCTTTCATTGCTAATGGTTGTTTAACTCACAATTGTGGAGAAATAATTGGCTCTAACTTCCACTGCAACTTGTCAGAAATTCATCTGAATCAAATTGACCCAAATAACCATAAAGAACAGGAGGAAGCTTTTACTGCTGGCGCCCTTTCTGTGGCAACTTTACTAAACCATAAATTCCTCGAACCTCGCTATAATTCTAGTCGAGAATTAGACCCTATTGTAGGTGTTTCTTTTACTGGTTTATTTGACTTTTTTGTAAAAGCTTTTGGCATTGAATGGTTGCGTTGGTGGCAAGCAGGTCGTCCCGCAACAATTCAAGGTCTAGAGTTTAAACAACAGGAAGCAGAATATTTAACCCGTTGGCGCGAAATAGTACATCAGGTAGTGTGGGATTATTGCGATCACCACAACCTCAAACGTCCAAACCGTTGTACAACAGTTCAACCTAGTGGCACTAAGTCTCTGTTAACAAACGCTGCTCCCGGTTGGCATCCACCTTTTGGGTTGCGGTGGGTGCGACGCATTACTTTTGCCAAAAATGACCCCGTAGCATTAGCTTGTCTTGACTATGGTTATTCTGTAATTCCAGGGCAGTCAAGCAAAGATGAAAATGGAAATTTACTGAACGATCCTTTTGACGATCGGGCTAAAGAATGGTTAGTAGAAATTCCAGTACAGGTATCTTGGATAGATTTACCTGGGGTTGAAGAGATTACCATTGAGAAGTTCAGCGCTACTGCGATGTTTGACTTTTACATGGGAGTACAACAACATTGGACAACTCATAACAGCAGTAGCACCATTTTATTAACGGAAGCAGAAATTGAACCTCTTGGCAAACGTATTTATGAAGCAATTCGTGATGACGAGGGTTATATTTCCTCAGCGTTGTTAGCGCGGTTTGATGCACCTTTCCCCCGGTTGCCATTTGAACGCATATCTCAGGAGGAATATGAAAAAATGCAAGAGGATGTATTGCGTCGTCGCAAGTCCGATAATTTTTCCGAGCTGATGAATGGTTATGTGTTAGCTAGTGAGTTGCCAGAGATGGGACCTCAAGACCCCGCTTGTTCTGGAATGGTTTGTGAATTGAAAGCTTCGGAACCTCAAGTTAACTAAAATTTGTAGCTGTAGGGATTTATGGCTGGATATCTTTCATATCTGTCCACCCTACAATGTTTGGTATTAGTGCATTGTCATGGTATAGATAGTGGGAGCATCTTGCTCCCGCTCTAATAGGGATAAGTAACTTATGATAGGAGTTTATATTATAAGTAATACTTTTTTCTCCTATATTGGTATTATCCCTAATTCTCTAATTTTATAGCAGTCGAAGGAAAGAAGAGGACATATCAAAAGCTGAAAACTCAGACAATGCCAGATTTTTCCTTCTGCCTTCTGCCTTCTGCCTTCTGCCTTCTGCCTTCTTCCTTCTGCTATAGCATCTGTTAAGAGATAGGTATTAATTCCTCTTCAAAAAACCAAGTACCTATGTTTTCTTCAAATTCGACCCAAAAGCCGATTCCACTACCGTCTACCATTTTGAATTCTTTTATTGTACCAATTGGATTTTTCTTCAGTTGGTCAATTATATTTGCGGGTGGTATAGGTTGTTGTTTGATACCTTTTACTTTTACTTTCTGACCTATTTCCATTTTTGTTTACGATGTTCTCCTAGTGGTATGAATCAATGCACAGTTTATATGAAATTAGTGCTTGAGCACAGTTCTATAGTATAAACCAAAAGTCTAATATGAAAGGTCAAAAGCCAAATTATTTCTATGATTGAGGTATAGTATTAATTTGATAAATGTTTGCTACAAATAACTAGGCTATTTATTAGGAGTCAGGTGGGGAAGCCGCCGGATTGGCGACGTACAGGAGGACCGAGTCATATCAAATCCGGTTAAACAGCCATAGAATGGTTAAGTTAGGAGTCCTCAGGAGT
>NZ_RCBY01000002.1 GCF_003838195.1 Okeania hirsuta | reverse complement strand
GTACTCTCCTCCACAGACACATCTGGAGATTTCTCAATTTCTGTCTGTGATATTTTTGCAGTACTCTCCTCCACAGATACATCTGGAGATTTCTCAATTTCTGTCTGTGATATTTTTGCAGTACTCTCCTCCACAGATACATCTGGAGATTTCTCAATTTCTGTCTGTGATATTTTTGCAGTACTCTCCTCCACAGATACATCTGGAGATTTCTTCATTTCCGCATCATTTTTTTGTTTCTGTGGTGAAGTCTTCTTTACTGATCGACCTCTCTGTAAATACTGATGTAACACACTTTTCATAGGTGAGTTAGCTGAACTAGGAGATTTTTTCATCTCCACATCATTTTTTGATTTCTGTAGTAAAGTCTCCTCAGCAGATACATCTGGAGATTTCTCTGTCTCAATCTCAGTCTGTGGTGCTTCTGTTGTTGTTTCTTCTGTTGTTGTTTCTTCTGTTGTTGTTTCTTCTGTTGTTGTTTCTTCTGTTGTTGTTTCTTCTGTTGTTGTTTCTTCTGTTGTTGTTTCTTCTGTTGTTGTTTCTTCTGTTACTGCTGCACTCTGACTCTCTATCAGAGAAAGCAGATACTCTCGTTTTTGATTAGCTTCATCATAATCAGGATTTATTGTTAGTGCTTCCGTGTATGAGGCAATAGCTTTTTCACAATCTGCCATTGCCTCATATACAAAACCTCTATTGTAATAACTATCAGCATCATTAGGATTAAGTCTAAGTGCTTCATCTAAGTCAGCGATCGCTTCGGTATAATACCCCATTTGAGAAAGAGCTAAACCACGATTATTATAAAAATCGCTATTACTGGGATTAATTTTAATCGCTTCGCTATAATCAAAAATTGCACCTTGATAATCTTCTATTTGATGCTTGGTAATACCTCTATTGTAGTAAAGATCTGCATTACTTGATTCCATCTCTATCACTGTCGTATAATCAGCGATCGCACCATAATAATCTCCCCATTGGTAACGAGCTAGTGCCTGCTCATAAATAACTGCAATATCAATTTGATTATTTTCCATCTTGTTTACTAATTTTCTTCAATTAATTTTTTATCCTTTACCATATAGTAAATCATCTATGTTAAATATTTTTTATCAATGTCAAAAAAATTCATATATTGGCCAAAAATTTCCCATTTTTTATAATACTTATACTATGATTAATAGTATAATAATATTTTACTTTGAACAAATAAAAAGATAGTAATATCACTTCCGGTTGAATACTTATAAATAAGTTAGTAGGGAGGGGGGAGCTAAGAGAGGCGAGAATAGAGAGATTTGCCCTGTGTAACGAGGATAGGTTTTTTCATCACTAATTATCCGGACTTGATATAAATCATTCAAAATCAACAGAAGGAGAACAATTACATTAAACCCTCTTTTCTCTCAAAGATTTTCATCTACAAGTTCTCAAAGTAGGACTAATTTTATAGCAAAGAATGGGTTGTTTAAGACAGAGATTGATGATGAATCTTAAGTGAAGAAAGGTTTTTCCCACTATTGCTTGTTGCCTGCTTTGAAATAGCAATCAGCAATTTCTATTCCAAAAGAAAAATCTCTCCAGAAGTCAATCTGAAGAGATGAAATAAATGATTGAATTACTATTTTTTCAGGGAACAGTTTTGTGCTGATTCTATCTATGATGCTGAAGCATTGAAACTTTGTCCTGCTTCCTGCTGTTCATTATTATCTGATTGATTTTTTTGATCCTGAACTGACTGCCAAATCAATCCACCTAAATGAGTAAATGCTAAAGCGATCGCTGACACGGACAAAAGATAACTATGTAAAGTGTACTGATGCAATACAGTCATTGTACTAATACCATTACCACCTGTTAAAATATATAGTAGTAAAGAACCAATAAAAGGAATAGTTTCTACAGTAGATAATTCTATAGAAAATCTCCAAAAACCTTCTTGAGACCAGTCAAGAATCATTGCTGTCCAACCCAAACCAATTGCGACTAAAACAAGGAAAATTCCACTAATCCAAGCAATCAACTAACTAGAGCGAAACTGCCGACTTAAAAACATAATTACTATTTGAATTAAGCCGAGAATAATGATACTGTTACCAGCATAATTGTGTAAATCTCGAATTATCCATCCGAAAGGAATTTGACTGGTAATCATTTCTAGAGATTTGTAAGCACCACCAGTGGTGGGTTGATAATTAAACGCTAACAATGTTCCAGACAAGGCAGAGATTAGAGTTAATGTCAAAATTGAGACAGCTACAATGGTAGCTAATCTCCGTAAACTCAAGGTCGAATTAATATTGTTAATCATTATGATGAGTGAAAGTCGATAAATTATTGCGGATATTAAAATTAGGATTTACCTACCTGCAACATATTTTCGCCATTGTTACCGATAGGGTTTGCGCAGCAGTCCGGAACGGAAAGCAATCTCAAATCCTAGTTTTTTGTACCTGATGCGTAAGTCCTGAAAATTAAGCAGATACAGCATTAAAGCCATGTGTGTAAAGTCTGCAAAATTAAAGATAGATAAAATCGCCACTCTGGATTTAGAGCGCTATTAACTTTATTTGTGACCGTATTATGTAAATCTTAAACATAACTTTTTTTTGTTGCAATTTAGGCAAAATTATCAAACATAATTAATAGCGATCGCTCATACCACAAAACGCAAATTAATTATGTATAAAATTATACTTTTATTAAGATAGATAAAAAAAAAGCGTTTCGGTCCGGAATGCTCCGCAAATAGCAATTGCTGCAATCAGAATTTTCTAAAGTCATGCTCTGCAAACAGCTTAGATTTATACTGAGACCGAGAGAAATGCAATTTCAAAGAGGATTTCAACCCAAGCTGATAGCTGAAAACTTTTAGTCCAGAACTAGTTAAAAATTATGGGTTTCTAAATTAACTGATATACGTTTCCAATGTCTAACACTAGGAGCTAAAGTAATTAAATCTTCAATATTGCGGTGCATTGCAATACAAATAGCATCTAAAGGTAAATCATTAGGGTCGTAACCGAAAGGATTTTCTATTTCTAGAGCAATTTCTTCAATTCCAAATACTGTAAAACTGATTAAGGCAACTACTATACCAGTCCAAAAATGAAACTCATTAACTATTTGAAATGGTAATGATAAACAATAAATTAACAATAATTGCCTTAGATGAATTGAATATGCTAAAGGAATTGGTGTATTTAAAATTCCCTCACAACAAGTTAATGCTTCAACCATTCTATCCAACAACTTAAACATCGCAGTAAGTTGATAAGGATTAATACAACCACGTTCATATTGATGCTGGAGATAATCACTAATCCAAAAAGCAATATGAATAGGAGGATGATTCATTTTTTTGAGCTTTTCATACCACTGTTTAGGCATATATCCCTCTAATTCTCTATTTACACTCTGACGGCGCAAATATAATTTACTAGCGATAGCAAAGGCTACTAATAACCTGATTATTTCCTCTTTTACTTTTCTATCTGCTGGTTCATTTTCTTCAACAGAAACCCAAATTTGTCGGGCAAAATTACGAACTGTATTAACAATTTGCCCCCACAGTTGCCGACCTTGCCAGAATCTTTCATAAGCAGTATTTGTTCTAAAAACTAATAGTAAACCCAAAACTAAACTAGGAACAATACTACTTTTCGCCGGCAAAGTCACAGGAAAATTAAAATAGTTAAGTAAAGAAATCAAGCCACCAAAAAATCCGCAGAATGTCACCCGAAAAATAATAGCTGGAATGACCGAATATCGCATTTGCAGAATAACCGTCAACCATTCTCGCTTTTCCCTATAGCGACCATCTATCACGCTGTTTGTAAACATATTAATTTAGCAAAATTTAGACAGATCGAAATAATCTGTGCATTCATACACACCCAAATTAATCTTACTCTCCTTTTTCTATCAGATAAAGGAAGGCTTCAAAAATGATAACTCTTGGGTTATATTATGTCCAGTCAATTAGCCTTGAAGGAGTAGTCATATCATGTCCGTTTAATTAGTTATAATAAAGTTCTTAGGTCGTAGGTGTAAATTCAATAGGACTTACGCATTACAAGGTATTTTCGTCATTGCGACCGACAGGAAAGCAATCTCAAGCCCTAGTTTTTCGTACCTCATGCGTAAATCCTGTTCAAGTGAGAATACTGGAAAGGGAGCACAAATTTGGGATATTCCTTCAACATCGCTTCAATAGAACATTTTTATTATACTTAATTATCCGGACATGGTATCAGTAGGACTGAGAATGGGGTCGATGGGAATTTAAGCAATCGCATTAAACCTACAACTTTCTTCAATCTGTTTGTATGTCCAACCGTATATATGTTTTTTTTCATGTATAATTTTTAATATACAACCATATAATTACTGATAACTAAAATAGTGTTTGGTGTTTATAGTGTACTAGAGCCAAAATTTTACGCATATTTCATTATTGACTCTTTCCCAATTTTCTTCACCAGAGTTTTTTTTTTGACAATTGTTGATATTATAGAAGAACAAAAGTTAAGCTATATATCCTATTTATTTATTAGCTGTTAAGACTATTCGGTCTGAGTCACTTTTTTCTTTTCCAAGCTACTTTGAAATACTGCTGCTGGACAATTCTGAAGAAAATAAAAATTATGCTATATATCCCTGGCTATTCAAATTTACAAACCTTATACCGAGGCAACAACAGCATAATATATAGGGCATTACAGCAGTCCGATCGCACCCTAGTTCTCCTCAAAACACAAATTTCTGAATACCCAGCTCCAGAAGAAATTGCGCGCATCAGACATGAATACAACATCCTCAAAAACCTCAACTTTGAAGGAATTGTCAAATCTATAGACCTGACCCACCAGGAATATCGCCTCATCCTCATCCTCGAATACTTCAATTCCCTATCTCTCAAACAACATATAACAGACTCATTGATCGCAATTCCTCAATTTATCAACATAGCCATCCAACTTAGTGACACCCTAGATAAAATACACCAACAACAAATAATCCACAAAGATATTAAACCCCACAACATCCTGATCGATCCCACCACACAAAAAATAAAAATCATCGACTTCAGCATCGCCACCCGTCTAAAAACAGAAACTCAGGCCATCATCAACCCAAGTTATATAGAAGGCACTCTAGCCTATATATCTCCAGAACAAACTGGACGCATGAACCGCTGCATAGACTATCGCAGTGACTTCTACTCCTTAGGTGTCACCTTCTACCAAATGCTCACTAAACAGCTTCCCTTCTATAGCAATGATCCAATGGAAGTCATCCACTCACACATAGCTAAAACCCCTATCTCCCCACACCAAATTAACCCAGAAATTCCCATTGCTATATCCTTAATAGTGATCAAACTGCTATCAAAAAATGCTGAAGACCGCTATCAAAGTGCCCTCGGATTAAAAGCAGACCTTGAATATTGCTTGAGTAAACTACAAAGCATCAAAAGACTTCAAGCCTTTACTCCAGGGAAAAAGGATAAAAAAGGTCAATTTAGTATCCCCCAAAAGCTCTATGGTAGGAAAACAGAGGTCAGCCTCCTCTTGGAAGCTTTTGGTCGTGTAAGCAATACCGATGACGAGAGCATCAGTCAATGCAATAAAGAAATCATTCTAGTTACAGGTTACTCCGGGATCGGTAAAACCAAAGTAGTTAACGAAGTACATAAACCCATAGTTAAAGCCAGAGGCTATTTCATTGGTGGCAAATTCGATCAATTCAAACGGGACATTCCTTATGCTGCTATCAGCCAAGCTTTTCAACAGTTAATCAGTCAGTTACTTACAGAAACTACACTAAAAGTTGCCGAATGGAAGGAGAAACTATTAACCGCATTAGGAGAAAATAGTCAAATCATCATTGATGTCATCCCAGAATTAGAATTAATCATCGGTAAACAAGAAAAAGTAGGCCAGTTAGGGACAACTGAATCACAAAACAATTTCAATCAACTATTTGGAAAATTTGTCCGTGTCTTTGCTCAACCAGAACATCCATTAGTTTTATTTCTTGATGATTTACAGTGGGCAGATCTAGCATCATTAAACCTGATCGAACAATTAATGACGGACAGCGAAACCAAACACTTATTATTGATCGGAGCTTATCGAGATCACAAAGTTAACCCAGTACATCCGACCATCCAAACCATAGAAAAAATCCAAAAAACCAGCACAACAGTTAATAAAATTATATTAGAACCCCTAAAAATCAATTACATCAGACAATTAGTAGCAGAAACATTATCAGAAGAAGCTACTACAACTAATGAGCGACTCACTCAATTATCAGACTTACTATACAGTAAAACCCAAGGTAATCCGTTTTTCTTAACTCAACTACTCAAAACATTATATACAGACAAATTGTTAATATTTGATTTTACAGTTGGATATTGGATGTGGGATATTGAACAGATTCAAAGTGTGGGAATAGCAGATTTAGGAGTAGTAGAATTAGTTGCTAGGAATATTGAAAAACTATCAACAACTACCCAAAAAGTTTTAAAACTAGCAGCTTGTATTGGCAATAAATTTAGTTTAGATGTATTGGCAGTTGTTAACGAAAAATCTGTAACTCAGACAGTAAAAGATTTATGGAGTGCTTTACAAATAGGTTTAATATTACCACTCACTCAGGATTATAAAATTCCCTTATTATTTTCTGAAAATGACAATTCCCGAGAATTATTATTTGATGAATCTAGAGTAAGTTATCGTTTTTTGCATGACAGAGTTCAGCAAGCAGCATATTCACTTATTCCCGAAGAAAATAGAAAAAAAATCCATCTAAAAATTGGTAAGTTGTTGTGGAAAAGTCTGCCCTCTGAGCAAATAGAAGAGAACATATTTGATCTTGTAAATCAGTTGAATATAGGGCGAGATTTCATCACAGAAACAGAGTTACAAGAAGGGTTGCTAAAATTAAATTTATGGGCAGGGAAAAAAGCCAAAGGAGCTACAGCTTATGAGGCTGCGGGTAGATATTTGAATGTGGGGTTAGAGTTGTTACCCACAAATAGTTGGGAGAGTAATTATGAATTGACGCAGGATGTTTATTTTGAGATACTAGAAGTTGAATATTTGAATGTGAACTTTGAGTCGGCGCAACAATTGTCGGAACTACTTTTGTCTAAGATTCAAAGCAATCTGGATCGAGTGAAAGTTTATGAGTTACAAATTCCATATTATTATTCTCAGAATCAACCCCAGCCAGCTATAGATATTGCCTTGTTAGCGTTAAAGTATCTAGGAGTGAGCTTACCGGCAAAACCAAATAAACGCGATGTTTTAGTGGAATTAGCTAAAACTCAATTAGCTCTAAGTAGTATAGAAATCAAGGATTTAGCAAATACTGCTATCATGAATGATTCCGAACAGATAGCAACTATGCGACTGTTAATGGCAATGATTCCGGCTGCTTTTAATGCTAATCCAGCTTTGTTTCCTTTAGCTGTATTTAAAATGGTGAGAATCTCTTTGAAATATGGTAACTCTCATCTGTCTGCTTTTGGATATGTCAACTATGGCTTAATTTTGTGTAGTATTTTGGGAGACTTTAATTCAGGCTATGAATTTGGTCAACTAGCTCTAGATTTATTAGACCGACTTAATGCTAGAGAAATTAAAGCAAAAGTATATTTTACTTTTAATAATTTTATTCGACACTGGAAAGAACATCTTCAGGAAACGATCAACCCATTACTTGAGGGATTTCAAAGTGGTCTATCAGTGGGAGATTTAGAGTTTGCTTCTTATTGTCTTTGTTTTTATACGAATAATAAATTTTGGGTGGGTGAACATCTAGATACTGTCGCTCAAACCCAAAAACAATCTATTGATGTGATGTTGAAATATAAACAAAAACTTGTTGGCGATCATCTGACGACTTGGAGCCAACTTGTGTCAATGTTGAAAGCTGAAGTGCAGCCAACAGATGATTTATTGAAGCTAGGAGAAAAATTATCTGTTTTAAAACAGGCAAATGATAGTAGAGGGATAACTAATATTTACCTATCGCAACTAATTTACTTTTATTTGTGGAAAAATTATGTGGCAGCTCTAGAAAACGTAGGAGCAATGGCAGAATATCTAGAAGGAATGAATGGGTCAATTGAAATTGTGCAATACAACTTCTACTACTCTCTTTCCCTGCTAGCTAACTACCTCACTGTCTCTCCAAAAGAACAAAAACAATACCTAAAGCAAGTCAAATCCAACCAAAAACAAATGAAAGCTTGGGCAGAGCACGGCCCCATGAACTTCCAACACAAATACGACCTAGTGGAAGCAGAAATAGCCAGAGTTTTAGGTGAAAATGAAACAGCAGCAACCTACTACGAAAAAGCAATTTCTGGATCCTCAGAAAACGACTACATCCATGAAGAAGCGATCGCCAACGAACGAGCAGCAGAATTTTATCTGTCTCTTGGCAGAGAAAAAGTAGCCAAAACCTACATGACGGAAGCCTATTACTGCTATATTAGTTGGGGTGCTACTGCCAAAATCAAAGACTTAGAAGAACACCACTCCAACCTAATTATTCGTACCCAAACAGCAGAAATAACAAAACTTGACATCACAAAAACTATATCTTCAATCACCAGCAAAACTAGCAAAAACCTCGACTTTTATACTATTATTAAAGCTTCCCAAACTATCTCAGAGGAAATCGAACTAAATAGCTTGCTTGATAAAATGATGCACATCCTCATGGAAAACGCTGGAGCAAACAAAGGAACTTTAGTTTTGAACAGCTCTGGTACTTGGGAAATTCCTATTCAATCCCTGAGCGACGACTCTGACTCATCCATCACACATCTCGATCCAACTAAAAGTTTACCCCATACTGTTATCAACACCGTCAAACAGACTCAACAAACTGTACTCATCAATCAGCTTGAAACAGAAACTACCTTCGCTGGAGATCCATACCTGATCGAACACCAGCCAAAAAGCCTCTTGTGTACTCCGATCGTCAAGCAAGGAAAATTTATTGCTCTCCTTCTCCTAGAAAACAGCCTCGCGACAGGAGCATTTACTCCAGACCGCATAAAAGTCCTCCATCTACTTATGAACCAAGCGAGTTTGTTGCAATTTAAGCAGGGTTTGCTGTAAGTGCAACATTTAACCTACTCAAAGCTATACACTGCTATATTTACCCCATATAGTAGATCGACAACAAATGTTTATCCAAGGGTTGCTCCTTTAGGAAAACCAGTGGTGCCAGAAGTGTAAACAATAGCAGCAGGAGCTTTCGGTTCCATGGAAACTGCCTTGAAATTAGAACTCCCTTTTTCGAGCAGAGTAGACAAGCTGATATCTGTATCTGTTCCACCCTCAGCAATTAAAACATTTTTGAGAAAAGCTAAATCCCCATAGGGTATTTGCTCCCTCAAAGATTCTGTTGTCACAACTGCTACTGCTTCACTATCATTGAGGATGAAGCTAACTTCATCACTTTTCAGCATTGAATTGACAGAAACAACCACGGCACCACGTTTGAGAATTGCCAAATAAGTAATGACAAATTCAGGAATATTTGGTAAAAACAAAACTACGCGATCGCCACATTTTATTCCCAAATACCGCAAACTGATCCACAAACTAACTCTAGAATTGCTACCATAAACAGCAATTCGATATTTGAAAAGCTAAAGGCATCAATCAGTTTGTGATTGAGCAATCAGTAGAATTACTGAATATCATATCCAAATAAATTCGGGTCAACTTCTCCCAAATTCAAATCATTCAACCCATATTCAGACCAACGTCTATCAACCATTGCAGCAACATCGGCATCAGACTCCAAAGCTGCACCCCACTCATGGTCAGTTTCAGGAGGGATTTTTGTAGTTGCATCTATTCCCATACGACCACCCAAACCAATTTTTTCGCTAGCAAAATCTAAACTATCAAAAGGCGTATTCGGCAAAATAAACACATCCCTAGAAGGATCGACCTTAGAGCTAATTGCCCAGACTACTTGACGCGGATCTCGAATATTAATACTCTCATCTACCACAATGACAAACTTTGTATAAGTAAACTGTGGCAAAGCACTCCAAAAAGCTAATGCTGCTCTTCGTGCCTGACCTGGATATGCTTTCTTAATAGAAATTACGGCAGCTTTGTAACTCAGAGCTTCCATGGGGAGGAAAAAATCAACAATTTCTGAAACTTGCTGTCGGAGAATAGGGGTATATATCCGGTTAAGAGCGATCGCCATCATTGCTTCTTCTTTCGGCGGTCTCCCACTAAAAGTTGTTAAATAAATTGGGTTTTTGCGGTGAGTCATGCAGTGAAATCTAACAACCGGAGAATCTTCCAATCCACCATAATAACCCATGTGGTCGCCAAATGGTCCGTCAGGTAACATTTCCCCAGGAGTAATAGTACCTTCGAGGACAAATTCTGAATCTGCGGGTATTTCCAAATCTAAGGTTTTACACTTATTTAACTTTACCCCAGAACCACCGTAAAGTCCTGCGAATAGCCATTCTGACAAGTCTACTGGAATTGGAGTAGCAGCAGCCATAATAATTAATGGGTCTACTCCCAGAGCGATCGCTATCTCCAGTTTCTTACCATTTTCTGCTGCTTTTCGCAAATGTCGCGCTCCACCACGGACTGATAACCAATGCACGCTCATGGTATTACGAGACTGTAACTGCAACCGATAAACTCCCACATTAGGAGTACCTGTTTCACAATCTTTTGTAATTACCAAACCAAGAGTTATAATTTTACCTGCATCTCCGGGATAGGGGCGAATCATCGGAATTTTGTTTAAGTCGAGAGCGTCTCCCTCAACGACGACTTGTTGACAAGGAGGGAAAAAGTCGCGTCCTGGTTTTGCCTTAACCACATCAAATAGGACTTTACCAAATTCTACTGCTTGAGAAATCTTTTTTGGTGGTTTGGGTTGTTGCAGCATTCCGAGTTTTTTACCCAAGGTTTCTAACTCCTGGGGTTTTTCCATATTCATTGCCCAGCATACTCTTTCCTCCGTACCCAAGAGATTTATTGCTATGGGGTGGTCAGACCCTTTAACATTTTCAAATAGGAGAGCAGGGCCACCCTTCTGTAGCATTCGGTTACAAATTTCTGCTATTTCTAGGTCTGGGTCAACTAAAGCTTTGATTCGGTATAGTTGTCCTCGGTCTTCTAAAATTTTCAGGAATCCTCTTAAGTCGCGGGCCATAGTTTTATTAATTTTTGTTAAACAACGGTATGATATCACAGGAGTCATATAAGTTATCAGTTATCAGTAGGTAGAAAGGAATTTTTTTTTAATCTGAAGAGTATGTCAACCATCAACCAAATTTTACCTCTACCCGCTCTACAAAAGCTTTGTTATTTAATCATTGGCGATTTTATAGCGCTGCGCGCAGGCAACAGCTCCGGAAGGCAACAGCGGTGCGACCCCGCGACTATGCCAGCTCGCTTGCGGAATGCGCACTCCTGTGAGGCAATAGGGGGAATAAAAATCTGTTTGCGCAGCATCTCCGTTGGAATAATATAAGACTTTTCGCTATTAGACATCTCCGAAAATTAAAAATCAAATCAATTATCATCCAGAAATCATCTATTCTTTCTTCCTGTTCCCTGTTCCGGTGTTCCCTGTTCCCTCTTTTCTGGAGATGTCTATTGGACAATTCCTACAATTTATAAATATGCCAGCGCACATTGCTATATATCATGTGCTCCCTCCGGGGGAGCTACGCTAACGGGTGATTAGTTATAAAAAAAACATACCTCTAGCTTCAAAGGCAAATCTGTCGATTTTTTCTACTCCTGTACGGGCGTTTCATGTCGCGGAGCGTTAACGGCCAACCGAAGACGATCTTACTGCATACCTATGGCAGTTTCAAAAATATGAAAACTAATAGGACTTACACAGCAATTAAACTTTACCCTACAGGATACTCTACCGCAGTTAGGGAATAACACTTAAATTGTGAGTAAGTTCTGAGTAGTATAAATGACAAGTTCTAATTTGGAAAAAATTTTTATGTCCAAAACTATAGCGATTTCACGAATAGAAGCAGAAACTCAAGAAATAGACCCTTTAACATTACTTTATATTAGAGAAGGATTAACCAGAGATTCCTTAGCTTTAATGTTAGGAGTGGCTAGAGATACAGTAGACAAATGGGCAGCACAAAGAAGGCAACCATCTCGGCCTATTCGTCGTCTTGCTGCAGAAATTTTGGCACGTTGGCAACGTGATCGCCTTACCGATAGAAAAATGTAAATCACTTTTAGGTTTTTGTCCTACACAGTTAATAATTATCAGGCTAAGGTAGATACAGGTGAACAAAAAACACCAAAAAAAATCAAAGTTATCAAATATGATTGATAACCAACACTACTTTTTGTTGAGGATAAATAATGCTAGTTTCAACTTTTGAACTACTCTTAAAAAAGATCACTCCTACTCCGGGAAATATTCCTAATTCTGACCGTCAAGTTCTCCAAGGTTACTTTTTAACTATTGCTAATCCTAATAACACTGACTTGAGGCTTCGACTCCAATTTACAGCGACAACACCTAATTTAAATGTAGCTGATACTATTACTATTCGTGATGTAGCAGGTGCTAACGTATTTGGCAATTTAATTCCCACCCCAGACCCTCGTAAATTCACTCTTGATGTAGGAATAGCTGCCCACGATACAGGATTAGTGATTTTACAGCCAGATATTACTACTCTCGATCCACAGGTAGATGAAGTCGAAATTCGTGGATTTGTGGAAATCTTTTTGCGCGCTCCTGCTGGTAATTTTAATTTGCTACTAACTCCCGAACACCGAGGCACATTTGTCAATAATAATCGACCTCGTCGTGCTGACTTTGACCAACTGGTTTATGCTCTACCAACTCCTAATGGAGGTAGTCTATTTCAACTAGCAACACAAGAAGCGTTCATATCTTCTCAAGAGCGCCCTGTTGTTGGTGAAACTGCTGTTAACAACGGATAAAAAGGAGTAGAGTAGTGCTTGTTGTTATTGCCAATAGCTATGACAAGTCTGCTCGGTCTTTTGTTGAACATTCGGTAAGTGATGGTGTAACGCTACTAACCCCTGAAGATTTATCAGTGGTTGGGTGGCGACACCATCTGGGAAATGCGAAAAATTCTACGGCGGTAGTGGGAGGAAAAATTATAGAAGTTGCACAAATAACAGGTGTGTTAACTCGCCTCCCTGTAGTTTTTCCAGAGGAACTTTTTCATATTGTTCCCAACGATCGCTCTTATGTAGCTGCTGAAATGACAGCATTTTTGGTTTCCTGGTTAAATACACTAAAATGCCCAATGCTCAACCGACCGACACCAACTTGTCTACTTGGATCGAATTGGCGATCGCCCCAATGGATTTATGCTGCTGCTCAAGTGGGGATGTCTGTGCGTCCTCTGCATCAACATATTGCTTTAGGGAAGGAAAGTTTGCCAGAGGTAATTCCAGAAAATTCAGCAACAGTAACTGTTATTGGTAAACGTTGTATTGGTGAAGTTGACCCCACCTTAGCAAATCAGGCAATAACTCTTGCTGATGCTGCTGGAGTTGAGTTATTGACTGTTCAATTTAGTCAAGCTGATGCTAATGCAGAATTTATTGATGCTAATTTGTGGACAGATATTTCTCAACCAGCGATCGCTACTGCCATTCTGGAGTATTTTATAGAAGAAGGCAGAAGGCAGGAGGCAGAAGGCAGGAGGAAAAACCTTGCTTTGTCTTACTTTTAACTTTTTTAGGACTTACGCATGAACGCTATTAGTAGTAGAATGACACGTCTAAAAATGTAGGTTGGGTAGAACGAAGTGACACCCAACAAATCCTGATTCTGGTTGGGTTTATCCTAGCGGATAAGCTGGCGCTAACCTACGTCAACCAAACCAGAATCAGGATTTGTTGGGTAGAACGAAGTGACACCCAACAAATCCTGATTCTGGTTGGGTTTATCCTAGCGGATAAGCTGGCGCTAACCTACGTCAACCAAACCTACGCTTATTGCACTAGGTCATGCTGCACAAACAGCTAGAGGTGCTGATAACTGATAACTGATAACTGAAATGACCGCTTTTTTAACGAGGAAAAAAAATGTTAATTCTGTTGTGGGGATTACCTGGAGATTCACCCTTAGCAGCAGTACAGAAAGAATTGCAAAATTTAGGTATACCTCATGTACTGCTCAACCAACGAGAAATTATTGAAACCGAAGTTAAGCTTTCTGTAGGGGAAAAAATTACAGGGGAAATCTGCACTCCTACTGACAAAATAGACTTGAATGCAGTCACAGGAGTTTATTTGCGTCCCCACGACTCTTACAAACTCCCGGAAATCATGGAAGCAGGACCTGAGAGTTATGCTTGGCAACACGCGACGGCAGTAGATAATGCTTTGTTGTCATGGGTAGAGATGACTTCTGCCTTAGTTTTGAATCGTTTTTCAGCAATGGCAGCGAATAATTCTAAACCGTATCAATTACAGCAAATTCGTAAGTTTGGGTTTCAAGTCCCTGACACTTTAGTTACTACGACTCCCAATGCGGTGCATGAGTTTTGGCAAGACCATGGCAGTGTGATTTACAAATCTGTCAGTAGTACCCGCAGTAAGGTTTCTCAGTTACGACCGGAGCGCGCGGAACGTTTAGATAATGTTGTTTCTTGTCCAACTCAATTTCAGCAATATATACCGGGTAGGGATTATCGGGTTCATGTAGTGGGTGGAGATGTATTTGCCTGTGCTATTAGTTCTGCTGCAGATGATTATCGTTACGCGGGAGTTACCAATGCTCCTGAAATTTTTAGTTATCGTTTACCGGAAGATATAGAAAATAAATGTAGAGTAATGGCGGCAGAAATGGAATTATCTTTAGCTGGCATAGATTTGCGAGAAACTCCAGAAGGTGAGTGGTACTGTTTTGAGGTTAATCCTTCTCCAGGATTTACATATTATCAGCAAGAAACAAATCAACCTATTAGTAATGCCATAGCTAGATTATTGGCATCGGGAAAGACCGTTTCACGCAAGTTATAAGTCAAAAGTTAAAAGTTAAAAGTCAAAAGAAAGATTTTATCAACTCAGAACTTTGATACTACAGTAATTTACGGAAGTTATTTAACATTTAAAGTTTGAAACTATTTGTGACATCTTTAAAGTGAATTGGTATAGCTACATTGCTGCTGAAAGGATAAGTAATGTTATGTCCGTTAATAGCGTTCAGAAAAAACTTTCTTCTCCTCCTCCTTCTTCTTCCAGGACTTACGCAAAATATCAAATTATACGCCATTTGTAGGGATAAATTGCCATTCGCCCCTACTAGATAGCGGTGCGACCCCGCGTCGGCGTCAGACGCAAGGGAACGCGCACCAAGAGATGGTGGTTATGCGTAAGTCCTCTTCTTCCCTCCTGTACTTCGCCTATCCGACAGTCCCCTACCTGATTTCTGACTCCTCCGTCGTTATTTATAGCGCTACGCAAATACGCTCTGTTCCCTGTTCCCTGTTCCCTGTTCCCTACTATAAAACTATGAATTTAAAATTTACACCACTTTCTTTCAGTTGGGTCGCACTTCACCCTCAACCTCGTGGAATTATCCAATTTATCGGCGGAGCTTTTTTTGGTAGTTTCCCAACGATTTTTTATCGCTATTTCTTAAGTCAAATGTATGCTAAAGGATATAGCATTATTGCTTTACCTTTCCGCTTTAGTTTCCAACATTGGCCTATTGCTATTAGTTTATTAAAAGAACAAAGTATTTTAGCAAAAGCTATGCCAGAACTTGCTGAAAAATTAGGTTATAAAAATAATATCTATACTGACAAATCAAAATATTTTTGGGTTGGTCATAGTTTAGGCTGTAAATATATTGTGCTGCTAGAATTCCTGAGTGAAAATGGATGGCAAGACAAACTCAGAAAATATGCTGATGCTCGCGAGGTAGAAAAAGTAGAAAGAATTTTCCATCAAATTCATCCTAGTATAACTACTATTTTAAATCAGCATTCTTTGTTAATAGCTCCAGATATTAGTGACACAAATAGCGCTATACCTGTCCCTGCTTTAGCAAAATTAATAGACCGAATTGGTTTAGGAGCAAAACCCAATCGAAAACAAAGCCAATCTTTGATTAAACATAGTGATTTATTTCAGTTAATTTCTATGATTTCTTTTTCTAAAGATACTGTTGCAGGGAGTATCACAGATCGAGAAAAAAGTAAAGAAATTCAAGATAAAAGTGATGTACTTTGGTTAATAAATACCTTAAAAAATAGAGGGTTATTACATCAAGAAATCCAGGGAAAACATTTAGAACCAGTGGGAATAAAAGTAGGCAACTATATTGTTGATTTGAATCCTTTAGATAAATTTATTCAGCCAATTGAGCGCAGATATTTAGAACAAGTAGCTTTACATTTATTGGATAATAATAGGTGATACAGAAGGAAAAATCTGGCTTTTTCTGAGTTTTAAGCTTTTGAGATGCCCTAACATTATTGTAACAATTGGTAATCAAAAATATATTGAGAACCTTGATCCATTTTGATGCGTAAATAACCTGCTGTATCCCAATACCATTTTCCACCATATTCAATACTATTTGTCCACACCCGAACTCGGGAATTTTCTAAGAATAAAACATTAGATTGAATTCCATCATTCCAACAAATAATTCCAACTACTCCACTATCTTGACTAATTAGTTTTTTCTGAATCCTGATTCTCTCAACTTTTCCCACAAACTGTCCGTTTTGACCAAAGGAAGTAACTTTTTTTCCATTTATATACCGAAGTTTTTGGCTGGATTTGCTTAAGTTGAAAGATGAAGATTTTTCAACAGAATTAATAACTGAAGATTCTTGTCTATAGTTTTTGCTTTCCGGTTCTTGGTAAGGATTTGGGTTATCATAAATTTCTTCTACAAGTTTGATAATTGGTGTCATTATTTCCATAATAGGAATAGCTGTTTGAGGAAAAATTATTGAGGTGCCCAGAAGTATCAGAAAAGTACCAATAATTTTATTGTCCATGATATTTTAACTTCTTTGTGAGTCCTAGGTTTCTATTTTTATCGAACTAAATAACTCTCATTTTGTAGATTTGAGGTGATTTTATAATTCAGTTTTTTTAAGTTATACTCAAAAATAGGCTGTTTTCCAGCAAGCATTTCAAATCAAGTTTTTCCCATCTATGCTTGAATATTTAAGACTTACTGGAAACAAAACCTTTTATATATTTAATGTGAATTGAGGCTAAGAAAAATTTCTATTTTTCTCCTGATAAATAATATATAAAACTATCCTCAAGTCAGATTTTTGATTGTAATTTGTTGTTCTACTTATTACTCTGTAAAGTTGATGGAATTTTATTCAAAATAATAGGGAAATTCCATGGAACTTCCCTACTACAAAGATTTGATTTTCCTATTATTGAGATGTCAAATTAAAACCGCAAAATTTCTCTACTAAAATCATCAGGAATCGGCTCAATTTCCCAGATTAAACCTTCCCCTGGTTCTAAAATTACATCTACATATAGCTTTTCTACAGCATGGGTAGATACAGCTTCATTATTTTCAAAATTTTCTCCATACTCTGTCAATAATCGCAACTTAAAGCCTGCCGGAATTAAACCTCCCACAGCTATATTTTGCAGTTCAAATCGCCAGATAATTTCACCATCTTTCACTCGACTAATTACCCGCAAAATAAAATATTGTCCGGCAATTTTGAGTTGTTTGGATAAAAAATTATCTGTGGGAATTTCTAATTCTTTTGTGCCTACTTCCTTGTCAAATGCTAAATCTGTTTTTTTGTTGCGTAATAGCCAACCAATTTGTTCAGCTAGTTCGTTAATTCCTTGTTTGAGCAATTCTAAAACATTTATTTCTAATACTTCTGACTCATTTTGCAGTTTTAATTCTTCTAAAATTGCAAATAAATTATCTAGAGGTTGTAGTTTTTCCAGAGGAATAGTTTCTGGTAAATTATCCACATTTTTTACAGGGAAATATCCTAAAACTTTAGCTTTATCCAAAACTTGCTCGAACTGCACCGCTACAAAACCAATGATATTGTCTGGTACATCGGGAGGTACAGAAAATTCTGTTTTTCCAGGCAAAATTGGAATACAAAAAATCTCTTGTTTTCTACTACTAAGTCTGTGGCATTTAACACTCCACTCAGAATTGGATTTAAACTTTTAACCTGTTGTAAATCTGTAGAAAAATCTAACCATTTCAATAAATTATTAACAGCCTTAACAGCAAGAATATTAAAATAAGTTTGTTTGCCAATTTCTGGGTTAGATTGTTCGGCAGCTACACTGGCAGCTTGTTGATGTGTTTCAGCATCTAAAGTTACAAAAACTGGTTGTAATTCTGTTCTATTTATCATTGTCATTTTCTCCTAATATTTCTTGGATTTTTTGTGCAAATAGTTTGGTGTACTTGTCGAAATTCTGCTCAATATCCTGATTAATTTCCTCAAATATACTCTCATCATGTCTGCGCCAATAGGTTTTGAGAGTTTGATATTTAATATCATGTTCCTTAGCAAAACTTGTCCAATTATTTTTATTCTCCGGTTCAGAAAGATTGGTTATTTTTTTGCTTTTTCTGATGTATTTTCCTTTTTGCTTATCAACAATAATCCAGTCCTCTTTTACTGTTACTTTGTCACCTGCATTGCTCAAATAAAAATACTGAATTATTGTTTGGGCGTTACATTCTGGATATCCTTTGGGATGAAATTTCTGTAATTTTCCTTCTGGATCGTTCTCAATGTAAAGTTCTAAAATTAGACCTTTTCTTTGAGTTTTATGATTTTGTATATGGGTAATATAAGTCTCAAAACCATCTGATGTAGAAATATTAAATCCTTCATTAGCTAATAAGTCTATCCAATTTTATTTTTGCTATTCACCTACTGGAGTATCGAGACTAATATCTTGATTCGTCTTGCGGTATAAGTCAAGAATGTCATATTTTAAATATCCATTTATCCACATTACATAACGCTGTCGTACCAGTAGAGGTGAATTTTGAATAAGATCAATTCTCCATCTTTTTTTGTATTCCTGGAAAAACTTATCAATATTGTGTTTTACAGAGAATAAAGTGTTATTAACTGCGTGTAAATAATCTGGATGTTTGTCTTGACAAATTCCTGGCAATTTGGGAGTAATATTTAGTAAACTGTCAATGGTTTGGTTTCTTTGGTCTCCCCTTTGGTTTTTGATGTCGATTAATAGTTGTTTGACTTTTGCATCTTTGTCCATAATTTTATTTTCATAGAATATTAGGGTTTGAGTGTCTCTATATTTAATTTCGATATCTCTTGGAAAAGTTATTCATAATTTGAGTTTCATGGAATATTCAAGTTTGAGTGTCTCTATAGTTAATGTCGATATCCTTGGGAAAAATTATTCATATTTAGAGGAGTTAAGCGTAGGTTGGGTTGAGGGACTCCGAAACCCAACACCAAATAATTAATTGAGTAGACCACAAAGTTGTATGCAACGTCCCTACAAGGTTATCATTTTTTTTATGTGGTTCACTGACCTAAAAACTTCTGTAAATTGTAGCTGTCTAATGCAATCTACTATTAATTATTAATTGGGAGAAAAAAATACTGTAACGAGCTTTTTTTAATTTCGTATTAGAGGTGAAAAATGGTACAGGTAAAAAATCAACTCACATTACAAGAATTTATCGAACTTCCACCAGGAGAGGGAGATATTACTTATGAATTTATTGATGGAATAGCAGTAGCAAAAATGTCGCCAAAAAAATTTCATTCTAAACTGACTCGTGCATTACTTTATTTAATTGATGAATGGTGTCAAGGTAAGGGAGAAGTCTACCCAGAATTGGCAGTTAAATTAATCAGAAAAGGAAAAGATTGGATGCCTGTTCCAGAATTATTATATCTTGCTGCCGAACGTTTTCCTGAAGATTGGGAAGAAGATGTTGCTTGTTCTGTACCGCCAGATTTAGTAATAGAAATTATTTCTCCCGGTCAAACTTATGGTCAACTTAATGCTAAAGCTAAAGATTATTTAGATGCAGGTGTATTAAGAGTATGGGTTATTGATAGTAAAGCTCAGAGTATTACAGTTTTTTATCCAGATGCACCGCCACAAACTTATATGGGAGATACTCTACTGATAGATTCTTTATTTGGAGGATTGGAGTTAACTGCTGAACAAGTATTTAAAAAAGCAGGAATTAGTAATACAATTGTTCCCAATCTTTAGAAAAGATTCATTTATATCTAGAAAAAAAGTTCAGTATCGTTGCTAGAATATTTACTATAATTTCTGGCTTGAAAAGGATAAAAACTACTATGAAATTTGTTATTCGATATCTCTGGAAAAAGTTATTCATATTCAGAGGAGTCAGGCGTAGGTTGGGTTGACCTTAAGGAAACCCAACACAAATTTATAGTTGTTGGGTTGCGCTGTCGCTTTTCATGTCGGCGACAGCCGAAACCCAGCCTACACCTCTTGTAAGTAGAGTTGCTAAAATATTTACTATAATTCCTGATTGTTAAAGGGAGAAAAAATACTATGAAATTTGTTAGTCCTAAGATCGATTATGCTTTTAAAAAAATATTCGGTTCCCAACAAAGTCAAGATATCTTAATCAGTTTTCTCAATGCGATTATTTATGGGGGAGAAAAAATTATTCAGTCTTTGACAATTGTTAATCCTTTTAATCCTGGTCAATTGCTCAGTTTAAAAGATACATATTTAGATGTTAAAGCTGTTTTAGTAGATGGTTCTATTGTAGTGATTGAAATGCAGGTTGCTAGAATGGCTGGTTTTAATAAACGAGTAGCTTATAACCTAGCTAAAGCTTATGCAAATCAATTAGAAACAGGAGAAGATTATCTTCTACTTAATCCAGCTATAGCGGTAACAATTACAGATTTTATCCTATTCCCAAATACTGAGGATGTGATTAATCAATTTGTCTTTCAGGAGAAGACTAAAAAGTTTGAATGTCTGGCAGACCAATTGCAGCTAATTTTTGTAGAATTGCCGAAATTTCAGAAAGCTTTGTCTGAGTTAAATAGTTTGAGTGATAAGTGGATTTATTTTCTGAAAGAGGCTACTCATTTGGATAGTATTCCAGAGAATTTAGGAGAAGTTTCGGAAATAGGAAAGGCTTTAAATATTGCTAATAAAATTAACATGACAGCGGAAGAATTAGATATAGTTGAGCGCCGAGGAATAGCAATGCAAGATGAGAGAGGACGGATAACTTATGCCGAACAACAAGGTAGATTGCAATTAATAATGCGTCAACTTAAAAAGCGTTTTGGAGAAATTCCAGAGGCAATAATTAGTCAAATTGAGGATTTATCTGTTGAAAATTTGGATGATTTAGGAGAAGATTTTTTAGACTTCAATAGTTTGGAAGATTTGTTGAATTGGTTGCAGGATAGATCATAGACCACAGTAGGGACGTTCTATGGAATGTCCCTAAATGGCTTTAGGAGCGATCGCTCAATTAGTAGCGCCAAACAGATACTAACATTACATCAAAATGATAGTCATAACTCCATACTGGTAAACTCAGACGATTAGAAATAATTGCTGTTAAACCATCAAATAAAGTAATTCGTTGATCGGGAAAATTTTCAACTAATTTTGTTGCTGCTAAGTAGTCATCAACTGTGGGATTAATTAATTCAACTCCGGCAAAAATTTGCTGCAAAAATGCTCTGGCAGTTTCATTTCCTAGACGATACAAAACTAAAGTATAGGCTTCTAAAAGAGTCGGATAAGTAACAATAACTCCTAAGTTTTCTTGTTGGAGTTGGTTTAAGTCTGCTTGGGCCTGTTGATGATATTGGTCATCTGGATCGATCGCAGCATAAAGGGGGCCAGTGTCGGCAATAACAGCTCTCATGGTTGTTGTTGAGTGGGAAGGTTGGCAATAACTGAGTCGTGGTTAATTGATGTCTTGTGGTATCCACTGCCTTTTGATGCTGGCGTTATTTGTAGATGTTTTTTGGGTGGGGATAAATAACCACGTTGAGTTAGAAATTCTTCTACTGCTGCTTGTATAACTATATTGGGTGTGGGGGAGTCTTGGCGATCGCGCATATAGGATAATAATGCACTTGCTAGAGGTTCGGGTAAGTTTATGGTTTGTGGTTCCATTTTTTTTGAGTGTGAGGTTTTGGTTGATGATTTTCTAACACAAATTTTGAGTTTTGTCAATTTGGAGGCGATCGCTCAATTTTACTACCGACATATAGCAACTGTAGGGGCGGGTTCCAGTTCAAATTAACAATAGCAACCATTAAATCAAATGAACCCGCCCCCATGTTTATGAATTAAATCAATGGTGGGGGCAGGTTTACATGACTAAACTGCTAATTGACAAAGCTTTCGGCTAAACCCGCCCCTACAATTTTTTTGTTTGGTTTCTAACTTCTGACTTCTGACTTCAAACTTCTGACTTCTACTCAATTCCCTCACACAAACGTTTATCTTCTTCGCTGACATTGGGATTATTCCTCAAATAATCGCCCACCCAGTCGCAGCCTTCTTTGAGGAGGGAGTCGAGGTTTAAATTCCATAGGCGCACGGTGCCATCATGGCTAGCAGAAGCCAGCAGTTTGCCATCGGGGCTGAAACTGAGGTGATTGACCCAATCTTTATGCCCCTCTAAAGTAGCAACAGCAGTGCCATCTGGAAGCCACAGACGCACTGTGCCATCACCGCTAGCAGAAGCCAGCAGTTTGCCATCGGGGCTGAAACTGAGGTGATTGACCCAATCTTTATGCCCCTCTAAAGTAGCAACAGCAGTGCCATCTGGAAGCCACAAACGCACTGTGCTATCACCGCTTGCAGAAGCCAGCAGTTTGCCATCGGGGCTGAAACTGACGTGGTAGACCAAAATTTTATGCCCCTCTAAAGTAGCAACAGCAGTGCCATCTGGAAGCCACAGACGCACTGTGCTATCACCGCTTGCAGAAGCCAGTAACTTGCCATCAGGGCTGAAACTGACGTGGTAGACCAAAATTTTATGCCCTTCTAAAGTAGCAACAACAGTGCCATCAGCTTGCCACAAACGCACCGTACCGTCATCGCTTGCAGAAGCGAGCAACTTGCCATCGGAACTGAAACTGACGTGTATGATTGAGTATTCATGCCCATCTAAAGTAGCAACAGGAGTGCCATCTGGAAGCCACACACGCACTGTGCCATCATCGCTTGCAGAAGCCAGTAACTTGCCATCGGGGCTGAAACTGAGGTGATTGACCATACCTTTATGTCCATCTAAAGTAGCAACAGGAGTGCCATCTACTTGCCATACACGCACAGTGCGGTCTTCGCTGGCAGAAGCGAGTAATTTGCCATCAGGGCTGAAACTGACGTGTCTGACTGAATCTTTATGCCCCTCTAAAACAGCAACAGGAGTACCATCTACTTGCCATACACGCACGATGCCGTAATAGCCAGCAGAAGCCAGTAACTTGCCATCGGGGCTGAAACTGACGTGGTAGATTAAACTAGGATCTAATAAAGTCTTAAATTCTTTCCACTTCTCAAAATCAAAGGTCTGTTGCAGCAACACTATACCGCGCACCCTATTTTCCAGACTAACCCAACCAGCTTTTAATTTTTTCCCCAAGGCAATAACATCCAATTGCCTCCCTAAACTCGTAGCTCCCAAATATTCTAAAGTTGCAATTTCCCCTTTAAGTACAGCATTCATCTCCCCAACAACAGCCCGACGCCACTGCCAAACCGCCCCAACCGCCAATAATGACACGATCGCCAAACCACTCACTAACCCCAATATCGTCCTTCGCTTACCCAGTCGTTTCTCCTCTTCCTGTCGTTGACGCAACGCCATCCCCGCCTCAATAAATTCTTGAGTCAACTCAGACAACTCATCACCATACTTAATATAAAGTTCCTCCGCATTCTGCAATGCCACACCCCGCAGCAAAAAATCATCTACTCGCCCATGTTGTACCCACTTTTTAGCATCCTGCTCCATCTGTCGTTGCTGTTGTAGGCGACTTCTATTTTCATCCAACCACCAACGTAAAGTTGACCAATGACAGATTAAGATTTCGTGAGCAACTTCCACAGTAATTTCTGATCCCCCCAAACCCTCCTTGGGAAGGGGGGCTTTTTTGTTGTTATCTTCTAGTGTGGAGTGGGGTGTTGTTGCATCGGGTAAACTTTCCTGTGAGATAGTGATTTTTAATCCCCCCAAACCCCCCTTTCCAAGGGGGGCTTTTTTGTTAGTTTCCTCTTCATTAGTTCCCCCCTTACTAAGGAGGACTAGGGGAGATACATCCCCATACTTAGCAACATCACCATACTCTTCCAAACTTTTTCCCTTACCAAGGGAAACTTTTTCCTCCTGATGAGTCCCCCCCTTACTAAGGGGGGTTAGGGGGGATAAACCACCTCCAAACAATTACCAATAAAATCATCCCGCAACGTAATTATCAACCTCAACTTATCTGACGTTTCCCGCAAAGCACCCAACAGCAAATTCAGAAATTCCAAACGTTCCTTTTCAGCAGTCAAAGTAAATAATTCCTCAAACTGATCCACCACCAAAACCACCATCGGTTCCACCCGACGACGCAACCACAATACCAAGCATTCCACACCCAAATGCAACGAAGCCTCCATTTCATCAACTTTCCCATCAGTCGCCAATACTTGAGCTAAAGCATTTATCGGTATTTCACCAGGGTGAAAACAAGCACACCAACATTTACCAGGCGGTTGCTTCCCGGCAGCCAGTTGTGGCAAAACACCAGCTTGCACCACCGAAGACTTCCCACTACCCGAAGCACCAACCACCGCCAAAAAGGAACTATCCCGCAACGTAATTATCAACCTCAACTTATCTGACGTTTCCCGCAAAGCACCCAACAGCAAATTCAGAAATTCCAAACGTTCCTTTTCAGCAGTCAAAGTAAATAATTCCTCAAACTGATCCACCACCAAAACCACCATCGGTTCCACCCGACGACGCAACCACAATACCAAGCATTCCACACCCAAATGCAACGAAGCCTCCATTTCATCAACTTTCCCATCAGTCGCCAATACTTGAGCTAAAGCATTTATCGGTATTTCACCAGGGTGAAAACAAGCACACCAACATTTACCAGGCGGTTGCTTCCCGGCAGCCAGTTGTGGCAAAACACCAGCTTGCACCACCGAAGACTTCCCACTACCCGAAGCACCAACCACCGCCAAAAAGGAACTATCCCGCAACCTTGCCAAAATCTCCTGTATCAACTTTTGCCTACCAAAAAAGAACTCCGCATCCTGTTGACGAAACGCCTCCAAACCCTTGTAAGGGCAGATATTAGCATCAAAAATTGTATTAGTTGCCTCCCCAGGAAGCAAAACATCAATAGCATTCCCAGACAAATAAGTAGTAATTTTCAACCGTTGCTGCAACTCAATAACCAACCCCGCAACAGTCAAACCATGTCGAGCATTTCCCAATATTTTCACCAACTCCTGAGAAAACTCTAACGACGAGGAAGCAATAATACATTGAGACCTATTCTTTTCTTGGTGCAAATATTCCACCCATTGAGTCAGCACATTATTTTCAGCATTAGGAAAATCAAGAATAATCACCTGTTGACGCACCTGAGAATTCCATAATTGTCTCTGCAACCAAAAACAACTAATACGCACCCCATCTCCCAAAACCAGATAATGCTCCTGCTCATTATCATCATGAATGACACTTTCAACCTCACCCCGGATGTAGAGAAATGTTGTTTCTAATTGGGTGTGGGGAGTGTGGGACCCACCCCTAACCCCTCCCAGGAGGGGAATTTGGGAAGGAGCGATATTCAAACATTCCAATATTCCGCCTTTTACACCCTTTATACCCTGCCAAGAGCGGTCTGTTCGTGGCCAATATCCTACAACAAATTCACCCCGACTGTGCAAAACACCTGATAAAGAAACAGTCTCTTCACATCCTACCAAACCATTAATAATTACAGCTTGTCGCCGACTATTTTCATTACTATTAATCGGCACAATTCCTAACACAAACTCCCCCGCTCCCTCCACAATTCTTAGAGGAGTTTGCCCAGGAGATTCTGACTGAATATTTGATTCACCACGATTAGCTTTTTGTTGATTAGTCAAACGAATTTGCTGATTAGTTTTATCAATATATTCCAAAGTGCGATGATAGACATATTTATATAAACTATCCGCCTCAATTACTCCTGACTTATCCGCAGCCTGACCCAAAAAACCTTGAATCAAATAATAAGTAAATAATCCATGTTTTAAATTTTTCCATTCTTCAGATTGTTCGTACTTATCGCAAGACAAAAGCGCATAAAAACCTTTACTTTTAGCAGCCCTTTGCCAAAATAATTCTATTAATTGTGGAGCAATACTAGATGTTTCAGATTCAGATAATTTCTTGCTTTCAGACAAATGCTGAAAATTAATACTTGTGCCACCACTATGACAAGCATCAATAAAAATCAATTGATATTTAGCACCACTTTCTGCTAACTTTTGCAAAATTTCTGATACTGGCAAACCTGTTGTAGTTAAATTATTAGTTTGAGTATTTTTCAGACATAATATTGGTTGTTGAGTTTGTTTGTATAAAAAACCATGACCGGAAAAATAAATTAAAATAGTATCTTCTTTAGTAGCTTGAGAGACTAACTTTTCTAAGCTATTTTTCACCACGTCAAGATGAGGATATTCAGGAGTATTATCGTGATGGATAATAATAGTTTTATTGGTGAATAATTTTGTAGCTAATTCTAATGCAGCCTTTAATTCCTGACAATCATTAACACAATAATTTAAGTTCTTTATTCTGGCATCATCATATTGATTAATTCCCACTAAGAGAATTAAAAGTTTAGCTTCACCAGTTTGAAGTTTTTCTACATTAGAATTACCAGCCGATCTAGGCATATATTATTCTCCTGGAAGAAGGCAGAAGTACAGAAAGGCAAAGAATCTGGGAATCTTTTCAGTGGCCACTCCGCAGACTCAACCCCCTGACCTTAACCTATACAATATATACGATGACAATAGGAAAAGTTATTCAAACTTTGCTGAGAGCTGAATATTTACCTTCCTTCTTCCCTCTTCCTTCTTCCCTCTTCCTTCTTCCTTCTTCCTTCTTCAATTAACCAATTCTGCCATGCAAATAATCCTCTGTTTTCTGATTTTTAGGGTCAGCAAATAAATCTTTAGTTTCACTAAATTCTATCAATTCTCCTAAATATATAAACGCCGTATAATCAGATAATCTTGCAGCTTGCTGCATACTATGAGTCACAATTAAAATAGTTATCTTTTCTTTTAATTGACTCATCAACTCTTCAATTTTAGCAGTAGCAATTGGGTCAAGAGCAGAAGTAGGTTCATCCAATAAAATCATCTCAGGTTCTCCTACTAAAGCACGAGCTATACATAGACGTTGTTGTTGACCTCCAGACAAATTAAAAGCTACCTCTTTTAATCTATCTTTCACCTCATTCCACAAAGCTGCCCCTCGAAGAGCTTGTTCTACTTTTTCATCAATTAAACTCCGTCTTTTTTCACCACGCACCCGCAAACCATAAGCTACATTTTCATAAATTGATTTGGGAAATGGATTGGGTTTTTGAAATACCATGCTAATGCGCATTCGTACTTCTATCGGGTCAATATTTTTAGCCAAAATATTCAGAGAATCTAGCCAAATTTCTCCTTCATAGTAATTTCCTGGATACAAATCGTGCATGCGATTAAAGCAGCGTAATAAAGTAGTTTTTCCACACCCTGAAGGTCCGATTAATGCAGTAACTTGTTTTTCTGGAACAACCAAATCAATATTTTTTAAAACATGGGATTGACCATAATAAAAATTCAGTTTTTTGACTTCTGCTTTGGGCTTTATAGTAATTAATTCTTGTTTGTTTCTATAAAAGTTTACCATTTGATACCTTTACGAATTAGATAACGTAAATAAATAGCTAGAGTATTGATTGTCAAAGTCATAATAGTTAATACAGTACCTGCTGCTGCTGCATTTATTTCAAATGCTTTCTGTGGGCGAGAAACCCAGTTAAACATCTGAATTGGCATTAATGTAAATGGAGCTTGGAGCCAGGAAAAAGAAATAAACGGAAATTCACTTTTCAATGGAGATTCTGGTAAAAAAGCAATAAATGTTAATGCACCAATAGTAATAACTGGAGCTGTTTCTCCTATTGCCCGTGATAAACCAATAATTATACCAGTAAGAATAGTACCAAAAGAGTAAGGTAAAAGATGGTCCCAAATCATTTGCCATTTACTTGCTCCAAGAGCATAAGCAGCTTCTCGTAAATTAGTTGGAATGGAGCGGAGAGCTTCACGAGTAGTGACAATAACTATAGGTAAAATTAATAAGGCTAAAGTTAAGCCTGCGGTGAGAATACTTTCCCCTAATTTTAACTGATAAACAAAAAATCCTAATGCTAATAAACCATAAATAATTGAAGGTACACCTGCAAGATTTGTCACATTAATTTCTATTAGATCGGCTATCCAATTTTTCCGAGCATATTCTTCTAGATAAATACCAGAGGCAACTCCTAAAGGAATTGCTACTAATGTAGTTACTAACATCACTAAACAAGTACCTACCCAAGCTGATAAAATTCCTGCTTCTTCCGGTTTTCTACTAGGGAAATAAAATAAGAAGTTCCAATTTAGGCGTGGTAAGCCATCAATCATCATTTTAATTATTAAAGCAGCTAATATTAATATTGAACCCGTAATTACTAACAAACCAATTACGGCAAAAATACTATTAACTAAATTTCGTTGATTAAGATTACTTTCAAGATAATTGAAAGGTAAAAATTTCTTGGTAACATCTTTATTCGACATCTATATCAAGTTCCTTTATTTTATCTACATATAATTAATAATTAATAATTAATAATTAACAATTACCTCTCCTTGAAAAGAGGAGGACTGACGCGATAGGGAAAATTTTTTCTTTTCTCTTGGTCGATTGGATATGACATTGAGGCAGAATTTATACTTAACTATAAAAGCGGCCTAAAACAGTCTATATTCATTAAAACCACTTCATGATAGCTGAGAGCTGACAGCTAATAGCTGAATGCTTACCTTCATAGTTATCCTCTCAATACACGAATTTTATGAAAATCTGTTGGCTAGTATCAATAACCAATTTAAAAACATAACAGCTTCTTCCTTCTTCCTTCTTCCTTCTTCCTTCTTCCTTCTTCCTTCTTCCTTCTTCTTCCTTCTTCCTTCTTCCTTCTGTTAATATATTTCGCGATAATGTTTAGCTAGAAAATGACCGATTATATTTAATATTAAAGTTATCAATACTAAAGTTAGACCAGCAGCAAAAATTGTTTGATAAGCTAAAGTACCATGAGGTAAATCACCAAGACTAACCTGCACAATATACCCTGTAATAGTAGCAGCTTGATCTGTAGGATTCAAAGTAAAATTGGGCTGCAAACCAGCCGCAATAGCAACAATCATTGTTTCTCCTACTGCACGGGAAGCTCCCAGAACATAAGCCGAACAAATACCAGAAATAGCAGTCGGAAATACAACTAATAATGATGTTTGAAACCTAGTTGCTCCCATAGCAAAAGACCCTTCTCGTAAACCTACTGGCACAGAACGCATAGCATCTTCACTTATAGAACTAATAAATGGAATAATCATTACCCCCATTACTAATCCTGCACTCAACATATTAAAAGTTGGTAAATTTGGAAATATTTTTTGTAATAGTGGAGTGACATACAAGAGTGCGAAATAACCATAAACTACTGTGGGAATAGCAGCCAATAATTCTAAGAATGGTTTGATGGTTTCTCTAAATTTTATTGGGGAAAATTCACTCAGATAAATTCCTGCTATAGTGCCCAGTGGAATAGCTATCATTAAAGCAATAATTGAAGTTACTAAAGTTCCTGAGACTAAAGGTAAAATTCCATATTGAGGATTTTGAAATAAGGGAGTCCATTCTGTACTTGTCAGGAAGTCTAATATGGATATTTCTTGAAAAAATAAAACTGATTCTCTGACTAATATAAACAGAATTCCTATTGTAGTTGCTACAGAGGAAAAAGCTGCTAGAAATAAAATATATTCAATTGTTTTTTCTCGTGTATCTTGAACTAATCTTGGTGATTTTATTAATTTTAAAAGTTTATCTCTCATTCAATACTCAGGAATTAAGTAAATAATAATGGTTAGCATTCAGTAAGTTATAGTTCAGAAAAAGATAGTCATATTTGACATACCTTGGTAAAAAGAATATATACAAGCCCAGGGTTTCCCATTTTGACCATAATTCCTGTACCTCTATAGCAGTTGAAGGAAAGGCACGGACATATCAAAAGCTTAAAACTAAGACAGAACCTGATTTTTCCAACTTCGTTTCTTCCTTCTGCTATAACCCACATTCCGTACTTCGGTTTGTATTATTAAAAGTAGTATATAAATCTGTAGCTTGGTAAATATTTATAGGCGAATCATCTCGATTACTTTTTTCGTCGATCAAATTCCGAGTAAATAATTAAGCATGAATACTTACTTGATTGATTACTCAATCACGGTAGCTATGATTTTCTTCTAAAATTCTGTCTCCTGTCTCCTTCTTATATACTACATTTTGTGGTATGGAATGTGGGCTATAAGACTGAATCTTGAATACTTACTAACTAATGAAAAATAAGAATTGGTACTTATGCCGAATTAATATGAATTTGCAAAGAATAATAATTTAATCAAAGTTGACTGTATATCTAGACAGACAAGTGAATAAATTTCATGATTTTGTACAGCCTCACATAAAATTTATGCTTAGATATTAGCCGATAATTTATCTGATTTTTAGCATGAACTTAAATCATAAAATATGTTTAGCCACTTGACTCTACTTTGGTCTGAAAAATCGAATAATTATTCTACTTAAAAATGCTTTAATTATTATAAAATTTAACTACCACTCCCAATAACACGATTTTTAAAACGTTCCATTGCTCGCTGATATTCTCGTTCCGAAAGAGGTACAGAATTGACTTCTTTAACTAACTGAGGAGCATTCTTCAGATAGAATTCAACAAACTCTTTAACTTCAGGACGCTCTGTGGATTTAGCATTAACATAAATAAAAATTGGTCTAGCCAGAGGTTGATATTGTCCACTTCGCACTGTTTCCAATGAAGGTTTAACAGGTCCATTACCATTGTCTATAGCTATTGCTTTTAGTAAGTCTCGGTTCGCTTCATAATAAGAATAGCCAAAATAAGCAATAGCATTAGGGTCATTAGCAACACCTTGAACCAAAACATTATCATCCTCACTAGGTGTATAGTCAGAACGGCTAGCCTTAGACTGACCAACTATTTCTTTAGTAAAATAGTCAAATGTACCTGAATCTGCACCTGGTCCATACATTCTAAGTTCTGCATCAGGCCAATTAGAGTTAACCTGGTTCCACTTCATAACTTTACCTTGGGCCTCCGGTGCCCACATCTTTTTGAGATCCTCCACACTCATAGTATCAACAAAGTTTTCAGTATTAACAACTACAGTAATAGCATCATAAGCAATAGGTAATTCAATAAATTCAATTCCTGCAGCTTTACATTTTTCTATTTCAGATGGTTGAATAGTTCTGGAAGCATCAGAAATATCTGTTCTAACGGAATCTTCTAGAGAACAAAATTTTTTAAAGCCTCCCCCTGTTCCAGAAATTCCAACCGTTACCCGCATAACACCTCTTTTCTCTTTTTGAAATTCTTCTGCTACTGCTTCGGTAATAGGGTAAACTGTGCTAGAACCATCAATTTTAATTATAGACGGGCTTTGAGACCTAACTACAGGAATAGTTATAGCTAATGTTGTAGCTACTAGAGCAAAGACACTAGCTAATTTCCACTTATTCAGCTTCAAATTCTTTACTTTGGTAGTTACCATACTCTTGTTTTCCTAGACTTTTTATCAAAAATATAGAAAATTAAACATTTATATCATGTAAAAATAATAATTGTTATTTAGAGTCTCATTATAATTATTGGAGAATAAGTAAAATTTAAGCACAGTTTAAATATAGGTTAATAGCTAACAATAATTATGACAAAAATATGGATAACCAATATACTTTGGCAACAGAATTTTCACAGTGGGGAATAGGTCTGCATAGCGGTATTAAATCTCATATTAGAGTTATACCTGCCCCCAAAAATGCAGGTAGATATTTTGTTAGAGTTGACTTACCTAAGACTCCTAGTATTCCAGCTCTCATAAATTTTGTAGTCTCTACCACTCTCTCTACTGAATTTGGTATTGCAAATATTCGTATTCGCACTGTAGAACATTTATTAGCTGCCTTGGCAGGAATGGGAGTAGATAATGCTCGAATTGAAATTGATGGCCCCGAAGTTCCCTTATTGGATGGCTCGGCTAAACTCTGGGTAGAGGCGATCGCTTCTGTAGGATTAATTGCTCAACCAGAGGAGGAAAATGGGGAGATGGGGAGATGGGGAGATGGAAAGATGGAGAGATGGGGAGATGGGGAGATGGAAAGATGGGGAGATGGGGAGATGGGGCAAAAAAATATTAACAATACCGATCGCCCACAGCTAATAAACCACAGTCTTAAGCCAAAACTAAGGACTGAAAATTCGATCGACCGACCAATTTGGATAAATCAAGGTGATGCTTTTGTCGCTGCCTTACCTAGTCGAGAAACTCGGTTTACTTACGGAATAGATTTTAATCTACCAGCTATTGGTAATCAGTGGCATAGTTGGTCTCCAGAAACAGAAAGTTTTGCTGACTGTATTGCCCCAGCTCGTACATTTGCCTTAGCACATCAAATTGAGCAATTACGAGAAGCGGGTTTAATTAAAGGTGGTAGTCTAGACAATGCTCTAGTTTGTAATCAGTCCGGATGGTTAAATCCACCCTTAAGATTTGAAAATGAACCTGTACGTCATAAACTCTTGGACTTAGTAGGAGATTTGAGTTTATTAAGTAGTTTTCCTCAAGCTCATTATCTGGCTTACAAAGCTAGCCATAAATTACATATACAATTAGCTCAAAAAATTTCTGAGTTATCTGTAGATAGTAAGACTAAAAATTCATGTTAGGATTACTTTTGATTACACAGAAGAAGATTGAAAGCTCCTCACCTTCAGGCAGGGGTAAAAATGACCGTTATGGAAAAATTGGGCCGAATTGATAGAATTAAAGTTTGAGTAAGGTGTTCATTTGCACCTGGAACTATCCTAGTACCGAGAAATCCCGGTAAATAAGAAACAACGGTTGATACATTCAACGGCAGTATGACTATATCACTACCAGCAATGGCAGGACAGGGAGTGTACCATTTTGACATAGTGATATAATCTCCCGAAAGCTCAGAAAAAGTAAGCACAATCTGTATAACTTAATGTCAATACAAGTGAGTGTCTAGGGGCGTTTTGACTCGTCCCACCCGGATAAATTTCTGGGTGACAGCTAAGAAGAAGCGAGCAATGTTTATTTATCCCGTTGCCTAGCATTTGCTTAGAATCTCTGTCTGTTTAGAGCAGCGAGAAGTGAATAATGGTAAAATCGAGACTGCCAATTAAGAACTGTACATAATGTCAACCTCTGAAAAAACTACAACAGATTCAGCACAAACCACAGAAAATTCTTCAACTCAGCCAAATCAAGATACTGGGACTACTGGGGTAAATATTATGACCATTGAAGAAATTCACAAACTATTACCCCACCGATATCCCTTTGCTTTGGTAGACCGTATTATAGAATATGTACCAGGAGAAAGAGCGGTAGGTATTAAAAATGTGACTTTTAATGAACCCCATTTTCAAGGACATTTTCCTGAACGACCAATTATGCCAGGGGTATTAATCATAGAAGCAATGGCTCAAGTTGCAGGCATAGTCTTTGCTCAAATGCCAGAGCTTCAGAAAGGATTATTTGTATTTGCAGGTATGGATAAGGTCAGGTTTCGTCGCCCAGTAGTTCCAGGAGACCAACTAATATTAAAGACAGAATTATTATCTGTTAAAGGTGGCAAGTTTGGTAAAGTGCAAGGTCTTGCAGAAGTGGATGGTCAAAAAGCCGCAGAAGGAAATTTGATGTTTTCAATAATGGATTGAAGTATGCCTACTCTGATTCATCCAACAGCTGTTATTGCTGAAAGTGCCGAACTGCATCCCACTGTACAAGTGGGTCCCTATGCTGTAATAGAGGAACAGGTCAAGGTAGGTGCGGGAACTACCATTGGCGCTCATGTTGTGATTGAAGGGCCAACAGAGATTGGTTCTGGTAATCGAATTTTTCCTGGGGCAGCTATTGGTCTAGAACCACAAGATTTAAAATATGCAGGTGCTCCCAGTTGGGTAAAAATTGGCAACAATAACAAAATCAGGGAATACGTTACAGTTAATCGCGCTACTTATGCTGGTGAGAGTACTGTTATTGGTAATGACAATTTACTGATGGCTTATGTCCATGTGGCGCATAATTGTATTATTGAAGATTCTGTGGTCATAGCTAATGCTGTATCTTTAGCAGGTCATGTCAAAATTGAGTCAAAAGCTGTTATTGGTGGGGTATTGGGTATTCATCAGTTTGTACATATTGGTAAAATGGCAATGGTGGGTGGTATGAGTCGTATAGTTAAAGATGTACCACCGTTTATGTTGGTGGAAGGTCATCCTTGTTTGGTGCGATCGCTTAATTTGTTAGGATTAAAGCGTGCAGGTTTGACAAGTGCAGATTTAGCAATATTGAAGAAGGCTTTCCGAACTCTCTATCGTTCTGGTAGGTCTCTGACTGAAGCTTTAGCAGAATTAGAGTTAGATTCTCATAACAAGTATATTCAAAAATTGTATTCTTTTTTAAGTATGTCTCTTGAGTCTAAACGTCGTGGACCGATGCCGGGAAAAATGTCTAAGGGAGCAAGGTTAGAAGAGATTGATCGTTAATAGAGTTTTTGTTAAATAGAGGGAAAAAATTGCTCCAACTGATACAAAGCAATACTTCCCAAACTTTTTCAATTATGTCTATCATTTCTATTAAATTGTCTATTGGGACTTACACAAGTAAATGAAGAAAAAATGTTGAGAATTCAAAAGTGACATCTGAGTGAATAGTAAATACTTACTCAAATAGAAATTGGATAGAGGTTTTTTACGGAGAAGCCAAAGGGTGGTTGGGGTTAAAAGAATATCAACTTGGATATGTCTTCCACAAAGATAGTCTCAGCCATGTCACATAATTTATGGGCTAATTTGAACTGATAGTCTTTGCGTTTGAATGCAATATGATTTTGCTGTTTCTCTACTTTAATCCTTGCTTTCTCGTAGTTAGCAGAACTCTTATTTTTCTTAGACAATCTGTGTTGTAGCACTTAGCTTCGAGAGATCCAAAATTAGAGCTGGCAAGTTGGATGAATGGTTGCACGAGGCTCTAGAAAAGCACGACCTCAAAGACAAACCAGGATACACTTTGAACTTAGGAAAGTACAAAGGAGAATGTTCACCCAAGACTAAACAAGAGACAGCTCCTCAACCGAGAATTATTATAATCGGTATTATAGATAGAGACAAAGACGTAAATTTATCTGAAGCTCTTAGTAATGCTATGGAAAAGAGGCAAGATTTGTCGTTTTATATCAAGAATTATAGTCTCTTTAAGTTGGATTGACATCCTCCCGACGCTCCTCTAGGAGACAGCTCGGGATTCCCGCTCCATTGCTGGTAGGGGTTTTCTGCTGCCTCTTTACAGAGAGAGGAGTTGCGCTAACAATGCACCTGCCTTCCAAGATTTATTCCCTTCCGGCCTTACAGTTGAGTATAGTCAAGCCTTAAATCTTTGATTTTTGCGTGTATCCTAGCTACTTTGACCCTTGCTTTGTGATAGTTATTAGATCCTTTGGTTTTACGAGAAAGTAGTTTTTGGGCTAACCTTAATTTTTGGCATTGCTGAGGGGCGGGATGAATATAAGTGATAAGTGGGGGCAGGCATCCTGCCTGTCCTTGCCTGCAGTGAAAATATTAGGAACGGGCAAGATGCCCATTCCACTTCCACTTCCACAAAACTATTAAAATCATCCCGCATTTATACAATGCTTAATTTTTGGCGTTGCACAGCGACGAATGATTTGAGATTTTTGATTGAATTGGATTGTGGATTAATCAATTGTCAGAATGATTAATTAATGGTTATTTTTAGTCAAAGTCTAAACAAATTTTTGGCAATATCATTCCATAATGTGCAACCCCTAATTTTTTTGTGTAACTTGTTCAGGTTCTTTTGCGACATTTGCTTTAACTGCTCTACTATGAATAATATTTCAAATCATTTTAATGAGCACCTACGCAGAGCTACAGACTTGTACTCAATATACATCAAAATTGACCGAGCGGCAAAAATCCTGTATTTATTGCATATCAAGACTTGTAGCGTTTATGAAAAGATTGCTCATATAGGCGCGAAATCGCAATTTTTCCCTCAAATTTGGCTTTCGATAGCTCATTTGAACTTTTTTTGTCAAAATCAATTTAAATTATCAATATTTTAATCAATTAATTATAATTTTAATTAATATACTATTATTTAAAAGTCTTGTTGCGCTATGGACAAAGCAAAAGTCAAAAATAATCTATGATTGAGTTCAATTATCTAGAAATGTCTTAATTTTTGCTTCGATTGGTATATAGTTTATTTCAGTTGGAATGAAGTAACTGAGGTTTGAATTTTTATATTTGCACCTCTTTTGCTGATAACTGATAACTGACAACTGAAATAACCAGTCCCCCATGTCTTATGAAAATTTTTATTAGTACAGGTGAAGTTTCTGGAGATTTACAAGGGTCTCTATTAGTTGAAGCACTCTACCGTCAAGCTCAACTTCAAGGTTTAAATTTAGATATTGTCGCCTTGGGGGGCGATAGAATGGCTGCTGCTGGTGCTACTTTATTAGGAAATACAACAAAAATTGGTGCTGTCGGAATTATTGAGTCTTTGCCTTTCGTTTTTCCTACTCTGAAATTACAACAAAAAGCAAAGGAATATTTACATAACGAATCCCCTGATATAGTTGTTTTGATTGACTACATGGGACCTAATATTAGTATTGGTAATTATATCCGTAAAACCTGGCCGAATTTACCGATTATTTGGTACATTGCTCCTCAAGAATGGGTTTGGTCTCTGGGAAAGGGTAAAACAAATAAAATAGTAAATTTAGCAAACAAAATTTTGGCAATTTTTCCGGAAGAAGCAAATTATTTTCGACAAAAAGGAGCTAAAGTTACTTGGGTAGGTCATCCCATAATTGACAGAATAAAAATAGCTCCTAGTCGGAAAAAAGCACGTCATAATTTGGGCATAAAATCAGATACAATAGCGATCGCTTTATTACCAGCATCTCGACGACAAGAAATTAAATATTTAATGCCAGTAATATTTCGAGCAGCACAAATAATTCAGGAAAAATTACCTCAAGTTCATTTTCTAATTCCTCTTTCTTTAGAAAGTTATCGTCATCCTATTGAAGAGGCAATTAAGAAGTATCAACTACAGGCAAAAATTTATCCATCTCTGCCACAAAATAATCAAGAAATACAAGAAAGTAAAAATTTAGAAATTCTGGCTGCAGCCGACTTAGCGATCGCTAAATCTGGTACTGTAAATTTGGAAATAGCTTTGCTAAATGTACCGCAAGTAGTAGTTTATAAAGTTAATCCAATAACTGTTTGGATTGCTAGGAATATTTTGAGATTTTCAATTCCATTTATGTCGCCACCAAATTTGGTACAAATGAAAGCTATTGTGCCAGAATTGTTTCAAGAAAATGCTACTCCTGAAAAAATTGTTTCTGAAGCTTTGGAACTTCTATTAAATTCTCAGTGCCGAGAAAAAATGATAGTAAATTATCAGGAAATGCGTCATGCTTTGGGAAAAGAAGGAGTTTGTAGTCGTGCAGCTCAAGCAATTTTAGATTCAGTTTTGAGCGGAAAATAAAGATATTTTTGAGACAATTAAAGGCAATTATAGTTTTGTGTTTTGTGGAATGGGCATCTTACCCGTTCCTTATATTTTCACCGCAGGCAGGATACACATCCCACTGATATTCATCCCGCCCCTCAGCAATGCCGTGAAGATGGAGAATGTTTTTATACCGAATTAAATGGATTTGATATTAAACCCGGCACAGAAAAGATAATTATTTGTAGAAGAGAATTTGAGCAAATAGTTCTTCATAATTAATATCATGTCCGTTAGTATAGTTTGTGTAAATTCAAGGGTGAATATCTACAGGAAATTTAGGTTTTTTTTTGCTTAATAGCCTTCCTCCTTCTTCCTTCTTCCTTCTTCCTTCTGGTATATATTATGTCTGGTTGAATAGTTATAAATAGCTATAAAGCTAAATAGGGCTTGCTGATTAAATATAAAAGCATTGACATATAAAGACAAGTGCCTTTTTGGGAACGAAAAAAGTGCGCCTGTTTCAGCTCTTCACGCTCATGCATGGAGCGTATTTTAGGCGCATAGTTGGGCAGAACAATCTTGGGACAAAACGCCCGCTCCTACTTCCTCGCTCCCGATCCATTTCTCCTGTCTCCAGTATAGCTGTCTTCCCCTCCTGGGAGGGGTTAGGGGTGGGTTGTCTCCTACCCCTACTAAAATACTTTTGAGCGCAAACCCTAAATAGGGCATTGGATTGGGGACTTATAGGTAGGGAAGCTATCAGATTAGGGAGTTACAATAGAAAAGAGGAAGTAAGAGGGGAAGAAAGTTGTTTTTCTCACGCTATTTTCAGACATGATATTACTGTACTTCATTAACCTGAAATACGCTGTATTTATTTAGCAACAAATATTTGTTTCCTGTTTTCCCTTGTCTATAAAAACAATTTTGTAACCTTCTTTTATCTTTTCTGTGGCGGGTTTAATACCCTACGGTCAACGGGGGCGCTTAAAATTATTTGGGGTTATAAGACATGAAGTGGTTGGTCGTTTACCGAATAATTAAGGTTTAAAGCCTCTCCTTTATCCTTTTTTCTATTTCCTACTCCCTACTCTCTAAAGCAAAGGAATTTTTTACCGAGAAATTGTGGTCTAAAGTCTCCCCTTTTAAGGGGATAAAAAAAGAGAATATTCCTGATTTTAAGCCTCCTTATTTCAGAGGTACTGATAACTGATAACTGAAATGACCCCATAAGCATGGAAATTGCTATCTCATTTAGCTAAAGTAAAACTCTGTTTTTAGTCAAATAGACGGCGTTGCTGAAATGTAATGGTAAGTAGCTGAAGGTCAAATTGAAAAACTTATGTTTTGCGTTGATACTTAATCTAAAAATCATTATCATTCAGCAACGCCAAATAGGCATTTTTAAATAAAGTCTTTTCAGGAGGAAAATTCTTCGTAGCATTCTTTTTTATATTTCATATAATTTTTCTGAAAAGATGAAAAGATATAGAATTAAAATTATAATTTGTTTGATATTTACTGTAATTTTAGGTTTTGCAACTAAATTTTATGAAGGACTATTTTCAGAATGGCTAAATAATTCTTTTAGTTCAATTTTTTATGAAGCATTCTGGATTTTTTTAGTAATTTTTATTCGACCTCGACTTAAACCAGGTTTAGTAGCTTTTTGGGTATTTATTGTCACCTGTTTTCTAGAATTTATGCAGTTATGGAAACCACCTTTTTTACAAACTATTCGAGCAACTTTAATTGGCAGACTGTTGTTAGGAAATACTTTTGTATGGTGGGATTTTTTGTACTATATATTAGGTTGTACATTGACTTGGATATTTTTACGTTACTTCAAATTTTATGATGAGAGGAGTCAGGAGTCAGGAGTCAGTAGGAAGAAAGGATGAGAGTGGGAATTATCTGGGAATATTCCGGCATTTTATGTCTGCATTGGATGGAAGTAGAAAGTGCGATAACTGTATAACCGGATTTTAGGTAAGCATTCAGCCATCAGCTATTAGCTATCAGCTACTAATAGACATCTCCAATAATAAAAAATAAAATCAACTATCGTACAGAAATCATCAATTATTTCCCCCTACTCACTACTCCCTAATACCAATTTAAAAAAAGAATGTTACGAATAGTAAGAGGAATCAGGACTTACGCAAATTGACTGTAAAACCACCATCTGTAGGGGCGAATGGCATTCGCTCTCTCTATATATAGAGTCTCTGTGTAAGTCCTGAGGAATAAAAAGATTTTACAGGATATTCTCTTTGACAAAAAGGATGATTTACGGCCTAAAAAATGGTATTTAAGCCATTAATTCTGACTCCTGACTCCTGACTCCTGACTCCTAAGAAATATCCTAGCTATTTGTAGCAAACATTTATCAATTTGGTATAATACCTCTTTTCTGAAGATATCTAATGAGAGAAAAATAACAGAAAGAGGCAAAAGCAACCCTTGAAATTGAGAGGGAATTAAAAGTTACTGCCAAAGTAAGGTCTTTTAACCTTAGAAGGAATCATTCATTATACCATTTTCAAAAAATACTGTTACAGTGCTTTAGTCTGTTACTAGGAGTGTTGAGATTAATACTGTAGAGACCTTTTTTGAATTTGGTATTATTTGCTGATAGCTGACTGCTAATACCAATTTTATATGAGGTTGCATAGAATGATGAAATTCATTAAATCGATCTATCTTTATCTACGCTTACCTGCGGTCAATTATGCTTAAAATATTATTCTATGCAGCTTCATTTCAATTTGGTATAAGAGCTAAGTGCTTATTTTATTACTTTTAACTTTTGAATTTTGACTTTTGACTTTCAATTTCTACCCATTTAATAATAGCTTCAGTCAACCCATCCAAAGTATATTCTTGAGCTTCCACATCTACTCTACCTAACAAACTGTGACAACTTTGAGAAGTTTGAGGTCCGATAGAAGCAATACAAATATTTTCTAACCAATCTTGCGGTAAATTATCTTTATTTTCAGCCGTCAAATAACAAAAATTTCGCACCGTTTTAGAACTAGCAAAAGTCATAATATCTATCTGACAATTTTGTAGTGCTAATAAAGCTTCCGGTAAAATATTTTCTGGACAACTAGACTCATAAGCAGCTACTTCTATTACCTCCGCACCTTTACTATTTAACTCATTCACTAATACTTCCCTACCACCAGTCTCTACTCTGGGAAATAAAACCTTTTTTCCACTCAAATTTTCTGGGAAATTTACCACCAAAGAATCAGCAACAAAATTAGGTGGAATAAAATCCGCCTTCAAACCACGAGCATTCAAACTTCCCGAAGTTTTTTTACCAACAACTGCTATTTTTACGCCAGATAAAGCACGACTATCCTTATCTTTCTCTGCCAACCTTTCAAAAAAGTAATCTACCCCATTTGTAGAAGTCAAAATTAACCAATCAAAAGTATCTATATTATTAATAGCCACATCTAAATCATGCCAACTTGAAGGAGGAGTAATCACTAAAGCAGGCATTTCAATTACTTTTGCCCCTGCTTTTTGTAGGCGATCGCTAAACTTACTAGACTGACCTGCTGCACGAGTCACTAAAACAGTTTTATTTGCTAAAGGCGCTATTTCAATTTTGGCTACTGAATTTTCTTTAACCATATTATTTGGAGACTTTAAATAATCTCGTAACCTGACTACTTCCCCTACTATTATCACACAAGGGGACAAATATTCAGTGTATGTTTGTTGAACAATATCCCCTAAACTACCAATCCAAATTTGTTGTTTTGGAGTGGCACAATTTTGAATAATTGCCACAGGAGTTTGAGATGTTCTTTTATGTCTTAATAACTGACGCACAATTTCATCTAAATTTCGTGCCCCCATTAAAATTACTAAAGTTTCAATCTGAGATATTCTTTCCCAATCTAATGCTTCTATATCGTGAGCAGTCAAGACGATAAAAGCTCTACTCATTACTGCATCTGTCAGAGGAATATTTGCGAGTAAAGGTGCAGCTAATGCAGAAGAAATTCCTGGTACAACTTCAAATTCACAACCAGCTTCAATTAATGCTTGAATTTCTGAAGAAGCACGACCAAAAATAAAAGGATCTCCTCCTTTTAGTCTAATTACTTGTTTGCCTAAACGACATTTTTCTACTAACAAGCTATTAATTTCTGACTGAGACATACTGGGTTTACCACCACGTTTACCCATCTCTATTTTTAAACAATTTTCTGGTGCTAATTTTAGAATTGAATCATCAACTAAGGCATCATAAATTAATACTTCAGCTTGAGTAATGAGAGAATGTGCTTTGACAGTCAAATATTCTTTACTTCCAGGTCCAGCTCCAACAATATATACTTTTCCTAGTAATTTAGTCATGTTTGTATGAGTTAAGTTAATCCAAATTAGTAGTTGCAACAAAAATCTTTAGTTGGAGAATAGCACCAATGAAGAATATTTAGTTTTTCGGAAGAGATATTAACAGTTGTTTCAAAATCAATGTGTTGAATATATCCATACTCAACCTCGCAAATTTTGTCAAAATAAATAATGATTATCTCCAAATATTGCATCACAATAAGGACAACCGAATGAAGTGTAAGAGCTTCCAACAGTTTTGCTATAGCGATATTTAATTTTGCCCATTTTCATATTTTGACGTTTAGCTTTTTCAGTCTTCAAGCATTCATAAGCTTTATTTACAATTTCAGGAAGAAATTGAGGTTCATCTATAATTTTTTCTGTTAATATAATGTAGTCTATTAAATTAAAATTACACCCACATAAAGTTTCATAAGACTCATTGTGAACGTGATAAATATAATATTTCCCGTGACACTTCCAATTCCAACAATTAACAGGAAAAAATCTGATTTTAATATCTTGCTGTGTTTTATATCGGTAAAATTGAGAAAATTTAAAATGACCAGATAAAATTTCAGTAATAAAATTCTTTAAAAGATAGGTGTTATTATCAAAAATTACTGTATGATTTTCAGATTGGTCAAACTGTAATTGAAACATCGGTATATCTTGTCTTTCTTCGGATGTTGGTAACTTCTTAAATAACCAGCAACAACTAATACCATCTCTGGCATATTTATCTTGACGTTCTTTCGTTTATTCTAAGATTTGAGGACTCCATTGAGCTTCAAAAGCCAGTTGAACTAATTGATGTTTCTCCTGCTTAGTAGCTAAAACATCGGCTCTCCAATCTAATCTACTTGCTTCAGTTTTAACAGCGTAACCCATAATGTTACAGACTTTAGCAATTTCTGTTTTGCATAAAAGATGTTGCCATGTTTCTGATTTATAATTACATCCATCTTTACTTATTATGAGCAAAATGCTTAGTTCCCAATTTTGAAGTTCTTAAATGTCCTTTTGCTTCACAACAAGGTAAAATAACTTAAACTTTTTTACGTTTTAATTCTTCCCATTCTTTATCAGATAGTAGTGGGGCTAATAATTCTTGATTATCTAAAATAGCTCTTAACGGCATAATTTTAATGGTTAAATAAAATCCTAAATTTTTACCTTCTATTATAAGTATGATAAAAGACAAGCCATAGGAAAAATAATTTCCAAATAAATTGATAAAAATCAGCGATCGCTCTTTTATCTTGCAGGTCTACTTTTTGACTATGGCAACACATTTGACGTACTTGTAAATTTTCCCACTTACCTACTGATAATCTCTCCGAAGCGCTATGCACAAGTCAAAAGTTAAAAGTTAAAAATAATCTCTGAGTGAATATAGAGTTTTCTAGTTTAGTAATATCAAGTCAAGTTTGTTTCATCAAAAGCTTTTTCTAATTATGGAGTTAATTTTAGATAATTGCTCTACAGTTTCAAATAGTTAAAATCTAATATTTTTAGTCTAGCTTTAAGAATTGCTAATACATCATGCCATTGTTTTTGAGAGTAATTATCCGCAATTTTGTACCATCTTAATTTATGTAAAACAATATCTTCATTAGATTTTTTAATCTGACTATATAATTGCTCAATATCAATATTTATAAAAAGAACCTAATACCAAATTTCTAAATTCCTGAGAGATATATAGCATCGAAAACAAAATCCCATTGAAAAATTTTATAACCTCTCAACCCCCCTCCCTTGAAGAAAAAAGAGAGGTTGGATGAGAGGTCTTAATTTCTATTCCATAAAAGTTTAGATAGTGGGGGTTGTTTATATCCCATTACTAGGAATGATAATTAAATAAATTCCAGAATTTTTTTGAAAGAACTCAGATTATATGGACTTTAAATAATTTAAATTGTGTAGATAATAAAATCCTCATTCCTTATCTATATCAATCTTCAATTTAAAATCTAAAAGCATAGCCGAAAGTTTATGATGAAACCTTAAGCTTTCCAGGAGTCCGATCCTCAATATTCTGTTCCTTCACTATATCAAGGGGGGACACCTGCATATCCCTAATAGTTTCAAAGTCTAAGCTGCCAACATCAATTTTGCGGACTTGACGGTTATGTTGAGTGTGGTAATAGATTACCTTATTTGTGAGGTCGTAAGCTGTTGTCCAAACGGTCGCACTCCGCATACCTGATGTGTCTATATATTCATCTTCAGATTCTTCGGGTGGTCCGAGCGGAACATTAAAATTATCAAGTATACGAAACAATTCATACATCGTCTCAGGTCCGTCAGTAGTTGCTCTTGCAGTTTGAGAAAAAGCAAAAGCACGGATGAAACGTGATGGAGGCGTAAAATCTCCTGGAAGCCCAATCATACCACTACCGACACCTAATGGGCTAAAATTAATTGAGCCAATATTCCGATCTGGATAAGCTACAGGAGAAATATTGACATAATTTCGTAAATTAGTAATATGCCAGTCGTATGTTGGGGAGTTAGTAATAATCCCTAGTTCAGCATCAAAAATTTTTGGTTTGCCTTGTGACCATTCAATGACGATCTGTTCCCCCGAAGGATCGCTGACCATCAAATGATATAGTGCAGTTTTCCCAATAACTGGTTCAACAACGTTTACCACTAAGATTTGGTCTATTGCCTCACGAACATCATCTACTGTGGCACAGGTGGAAAGAAGATACTGGACAACATCGGTCGGTGCCATAGATTTCTCTGCCATAGTTGAATCATAATCCACATATTCAGCAAAGTCTGGATGATCAAAGACTCCAGCAACTAATCCCTTTTCATTCATGCCGTCAAGAGGAATTGGCCTATTTACAGCATCAATTCCTACTATTCCATATTTGCCAGTCCACCGTATACCAGGCAAATGGACATTTTCATCCCTAGAGAGTTCAGTCACAAACTGGTGCTCTCTGGGGAGGATCAATATTCGAGATTCTAGATCAAACTTACCCCATTGCATTGTTCTACCATAGACCATAGCACCGTCTTCTGCTTTTAGGGTAATACCTGTACAAGCGTAAGCAGGAGGCATTAGGTTAATGAAACAAAACAGAAAGACTAAAGCTAATGTCAGCACTATTGATTTGATAATGAAACAAAACAGAAAGGCTAAAGTTAATATTAGGACTATTGATTTTATGTTTTTCATCACTTAGCTGATTTTTGGTGCTTTACATAATAATTAATATTATTTTTGTGTGAAGAATACAATGAGTAATTATGCTGCGTTTTGTTCATATTTCGGAGAAAAAATACCCCGAACAACAATAGAAAATCTGAAATTATTACTTTTTTTTACCCAGAGCTAACTTTTCCTAATTCCTAGATATTTTTGACACAAACAAAATCTGACTACTATCAAAGACAACCCATAGAAAAAATTAGATATTCAAAGGAAAAATAATTTCTAAATAAATTGATAAAATTCCACATCATCGTCTAGTTTGTAATAATTTTATTTGCCATCCCTTACAGGTATATTTATCAGAAAAAATACCCCGATCAACAATATAAAATCTGAAATTATTACCTTTTTTCACAGAGCTAATTTTTCCTAATTCCTAGAAATTTTTGACACAAACAAAATCTGGCTACTATCAAAGACAACCCATAGGAGAATTAAATATTCAAAGGAAAAATATAGAAGAAGGAGGAATAATTTAGTTATCTAGTACAGTCTTAAATGATTACCTTTTTTCCCCAGAGATAACTTTTCCTAATTCCTAGAAATTTTGAAAGAACCAAAATCTGACTACTATAAAAGATAACCCATAGTAAAATTGAAGATTCATAAGAAAAAGTACTTTTCCAATAAATAGATAAAAATCAACATTATCATCTAGTTTGTAATAATTTTACTTGCTATCCTCTACACCCATATTTATCACAAAAAATGCCCTGAGCAACAATATAAAATATGAAATGATTACCTTTTTTCCCCAGAGTAGACTTTATCCTGATTCCCAGAAATTTTTGACATAACCAATATCTGAATACTATCAAAGAAAACCCATAGGAAAAATTAGATATTCTCGGCAAAATAGTTTCCGAAAAAATAACCCAAGTAACAATAGAAAATCTGAAATTATTACCTTTTTTTTCCCAGAGCAGACTTTTCCTGATTCTCAGAAATTTTTGACACAACCAAAATCTGATTGCTATAAAAGACAAGCCATAGGAAAAATTAAATATTCTAGGAAAAATAGTTTCCAAATAAATTGATAAAAATCAGTGATCGCTCTTTTATCTTCCAAGTCTACTTTTTGACTACGCCACCACATTAAACATAAAGCTAAAAAATGAGTTATTGCCAAAAAAATGAAATTAACATTTGCCAACCAAACTACACCCAATATAATCATACCGACATAGCAAATTGTTAATACCCACCTTGCCAAATTAAATACAGTAAATGTCCCTAATTTAATTGTAAATGTAGTGATATTAAATTTACGGTCTCCTTCAATATCTGGAATATCCTTAAAAATTGCAATAGCAAAAGTGAAGACTATTACAAACAAAGTTAGCACCCATACTGTTGGAGGAATTTCTGGAATGATCAAGCTTTTTTTGAGGATAATTATTTCACCTACTCCTTCTATCCATTTATTTAAACTTCCTGAAACTTTCTCAACTTTTTCTAATCCCCAAACAAAGCTTAAAAATAACCCTAGATTAACAATTACTCCCCGCACAGTAAAAATACATAAAGCTGCCCAAAAAGGAAATCTTTTTAATCTAATAGGAGGCAAAGAATAAAATGTACCAATTACTAAACTTATTCCCACCGTACCTAATAAAAAAGGTCCGCAAACTAGAGCAAAACTTAAAGCCAAAACTCCCGTTATTGCCACAATTACTTGACCAGAAAACCGAGAAAATTCACCAGCAGCTATAGGAAGATCAGGTTTATTAATTCGGTCTATTTCCACATCTTCTAATTGATTCAATCCTACTATATAAATATTTCCACATAGACAACTTATCCAAGTTACCAATAACAGAATTAAACTATAGATGAACAAAGATTGATTGAAAAAATCAGAGCGATCGCCCAGAGCAATTAGATATATTGCTAATACACTTAATGTTGTGCCAATAATTGTATGGGGACGTGCAAACTTCCAAAAACTATATAGCCATGGAAAATATTTTTGCACCAAATTAGTTGTGATTTTTGCTTCCTGATAATGTGAAATTTCTCCCATAACTACCTTGAATGATTTTTATCTTAATTTACGATTATTTTATAGCAGTTTTCACATAGATAGACTATATTCAAGAATTAATAATTAATAATTAATTATTACCTCTTCTTTTAAAGTAGAGGATTGACTAAAAGGAAAATTTTTCTTTTTATCCTCTTAAAAGGGTAGACTTTAAACCACAATTTTTCGGTAATAAAAGCATTTTTCTACTCTCTACTCCCTACTCCATCCTCCGTAAGCAAAAATAATTTTGTAGTTTACTTAAATGAAAAACGCTTTCATTAATTGATAATGGATAATTGATAATTACCTCTGATTTTAACCGTTACGGAATTGAATATAAGGAAATATTATTTATTTCTTACCCTTAAAAGGGGAGACTTTAAACCATAATTATTTAATTATTTAATTATTAATTATTAATTATTCGGTAATATTAATTAATTTTGGTACATCTAAGATTATTTGCAAAAATACTTTTTTCCTACATATTTCCTGTTGCCAGATGAGCTGTTGCCAGATGAGCTGTTGCCTAAAAGCAATAAATTTTTGGCTTTATTCTTGCATTGAGATGCACCCATTAATTTGGCAAGCGATTAATATCTTGATTAGAGCCAAGTACAATCATTATTATTCCTTTAGTTAAAATTGTACTAGGCTTCGGATTAATTTGAAATTTTTCACTTCCGTCGCTCACTGCCAGTAAATTTAAACCATATTTATTCCGTAGTTCTAAATCAGCAATAGTTTTACCATCAAATTTTTCTGGTACAATAAATTCTACAATACTATTATCTGGGTCTATATCAAATTTATCGAGTATTCTAGGTTTACTCAATAATCGTGCTAATTCGCAACCCATTTCTCTCTCTGGAAATACCACATAGTCTGCTCCAACCTTGTTTAAAAGTTTGACATGAGTTTCTGAAGAAGCTTTAGCTACTACAAATTTTACTCCTACTTCTTTAAGATTGAGAGTAGTAATAATACTTTCCGACAAATAATTGCCAATTGCAACAATTACTGTATCAAAATCTGAAATACCAGCTTGTTTAATGGCATTAATTTCTGTTGAATCAAGCTCTAAAGCATGAGAAGATATTTTGTCAGTTAAAGCTTGATTTACTCTTTTTTCTTCTCTATCAATAGCCAAAACTTCATAGCCCAAATTATGCAGAGTTAGACACACTGCTTTACCAAATCTTCCCAAACCAATTACTGCAAATTGTTTAGTTTCAGATTTTAAATTTTGCCAAAAATTCCAAGACGATAATTTCACTAAAAATTCAACGTTATAGCTTCTATATTGTATGGCGCTGCGCGCAGGCAACAGGCAATAGGGGAATAAAAAACTGATAATATAAGATTTTTAGCTATTGGACAGTTCCTGTAATTTGTAAATATGCCAGCGCACATTGCTATAAATAGCAAAAATAACGTTGCCTCCAAAATATCTATTTTCAGATTTTACCAATGCTGAGAAAAATTTTTCACAACTAACTAAATTTGTTCTCTTAGTTTTTTTGCTGTGTTTTTAACTTTAGCATCAATATAGGGTTTCTCAAGTTACTAAGGTAAAGTTATTTTTCTTCTTTTCTATTCCCTACTCTCTACTCCCTAAAACTCAAAAATTATACAAATAAATTTTCCTCTGGATACTGAACCGCACTAGGATTTTGTTCAGCAAAAATAGTAGAAACTAATAGTAAGACACCCACCCTACCTATATACATAGTTAAAATCAATACTAATTGCCCGGGAATTGTAAAATTAGAAGTAACTCCCGTAGATAAACCAACTGTAGCAAAAGCAGATATAACTTCAAATAAAATTTGAATTGACTCTAATTCTGGGTCAGCAAAAGCAGCTAAAGTAGTAGCGATCGCCACTAATGAACCTGAGGCAAAAACCACACCAATAGCCTTAATAATAACTATAACCGGAATCTTACGTTGATAACATAAAACTTCTTCCCTACCCTGTAAAGCTGCTTTTGTACTATTCAATAATATTCTAAAAGTTGTAGTTTTAATACCCCCTCCAGTGCTACCCGGACTAGCACCAATAAACATTAAAACAATCGTGATAAATAAACCAGCATCAGTCAAATTCCCAATATCAATAGTATTAAAACCCGCCGTTCTAGTAGTAACAGATTGAAACCAAACAGCAATTAATTTTTGCCCTAAGTTAAAATTTTCTAGAGTCTGAGGATTGTTAAATTCGGCAATAAAAAAAGTAATAATACCAAAAATTAATAAAAAAATATTTGTATTAGTAACCACTTTAAAATGTAGAGAAAAAGTGTGAAAAACTTGCTCTTTTTTCCAACAACTTTTCAGCCATAAATATATTTCCATAATCACTTGATAACCCAATCCTCCAAATATAATCAAGCCAGTAATCACAAAATTTAGTAACGGAGATTTGACATACTTAATAAACCCATCTGCATATAAACTAAAACCAGCGTTATTAAAAGCATTTATACTATGAAAAACAGAATACCAAAGACCTTCTTTAAACCCATAATTTGGAACAAAAACAAACAAAAGCAACAAAATACCAGTCAATTCAAACACAATTGTTGTAGCCAAAATCGACTTAATTAAAGGTTCTACACCAGCCAATCCTACTTGTTCCAAAGATTGCTGAAGAGCCACTTTTTCCCGCAGACGAAATTTACGACCAAGCAACAACAAAAGAATAGTTGTAGCAGTCATATAACCCAAAGCTCCAATTTGAACCAATAACAATAGAAATAATTGCCCCCAAAAAGAATAATATTCCCCCACATTCACAACAGAAAGTCCCGTCACACAAACAGCAGAAGTTGCTGTGAATAAAGCAGTTACAGGATGACTCCAATTTCCATTACTCACAGAAATAGGTAACATGAGTAATATAGCACCAATAATAATAACAGCAATAAAACCTTTACATACAGTTCTAGCTAAACTCATTTCAAATTTTTAGTATGTATATTTAAAATTTAGGCGAGTTATTTCAATCACAAATAACTTATACTAATTCGTAACCATTAAGCCATTAGCGGTCAGCTTTCAGAAATTAGTAGTTTAAGAATTTGAGTAATATTGAGTCGTGAGCAAGTAGCTAATTTATTTCAGACTTTTAATTCTATTAAATCTTTCAACTCTGATTCCTCAAAAAAGGGCAATTAAGTTAATAGCTGATGGCTGTTAACATAGTTTCTCAGTAGGAGACTAGCTGACACCTAAATGCTTACAGTAATTCACATTAATAATGGCATAAATTAACATCTAAAATTACAAACACTTAATTTTTTTCTAGAAAAATAATAATTTTAAACCTTTAAATTTTGTGTTAAATTATGTAGTAATCAGGAAAAATTTATGAGATATTTAATAACAATTAAAAGCCATCAAAATCCTTTTATATTCTTAATCCTGACTCCTGACTCCTGACTCCTAATTACTACTAAAATCTTACAACTGAAATATGATTGCTATATAATAGTCCAGGAAAATAAATCCTCAATCTTAATTGATTAATAATTATGACCTCAAACTTAATCGAACAGATTCAACAATTCTATGATGCTTCCTCCAGTCTATGGGAACAAGCGTGGGGCGAACACATGCACCATGGCCATTATGGACAAGATGGTAAGCAGAAAAAAAATAGACGACAAGCCCAAATAGACATGATTGAAGAACTACTTCAATGGGGAGCATTAAATGAAAAATCAAATTTTTGGCCTCCTACCTCGATCCTGGACGTCGGTTGTGGTATAGGCGGTAGTACATTGTACTTAGCCGAAAAATTTCATGCCACTGCCACTGGCATTACCCTTTCTCCCGTCCAGGCCCAAAGAGCTAAAGAACGAGCTGATGTAGCCAACTTAAGTCAAACTACTAATTTTATAGTGGCAAATGCTTTAGAAATGCCCTTTGCCGATGAATCATTTGACTTGGTATGGTCTCTCGAAAGTGGAGAACACATGCCTAATAAACAGAAATTTTTGCAAGAATGCCATAGAGTCCTCAAACCAGGTGGAACTATAATTATGGCTACTTGGTGTCATCGTCCAGTTGGTAGCTCCTATGGACAACTAACTGACGATGAAAGGAGACATCTAGCCGAAATATATCGCGTCTATGCTCTGCCTTATGTTATTTCTTTGCCAGAATATGAAGCGATCGCCCAAAATGTCGGCTTTCAAAATATCTGCACTGCTGACTGGTCAACTGCTGCTGCTCCCTTCTGGAATATTGTGATCGAATCAGCTTTTGACCCTAAAGTAATTATGAACTTACTCTTTAGTGGTTGGACAACAATTCAAGCTGCCCTTTCCTTGGAGTTAATGAGTAGTGGATATGAACGAGGATTAATAAAATTTGGTCTAGTGCGGGGGAATAAATAGTTGATTACTACAAATTCTGTTAAAATCAGTGGAAGTGAGTCAAAATTTTCATACTTTTTTAGATATGTAGATATGAAATAATTTCCTGAAATTACTATGAGATTAAAGTTTCGAGCCTATAAAATCTTACTTTTGACTTTTAAATTTTGACTTTTGACTTCATCCCATAATTTTTAACTCAAAAGTTAAAATCTTACTTTTGACTTTTGACTTTTAAATTTTGACTTTTGACTTCATAAGCTGATTTCATCACTGCATCTTCAGTAAATGTTAATTTCTGTACCAATATACCTACTTCTGCTATAATCATCGCTTACAATAGATACACCATATGGGATATTCCTGGAGGTGTAATTTATGTTAGTTATTTTAATGGAAAATCAGCTAGTTGCTCCTCAACAAGTTTGTCAAAGTTGTTTGTTAGCCGATAGAAGTGGTCAACCCCGATGGAAAGGTGGTCAATTACGTTGTGGTCATCCAGTTCCTAAGTTATCAGATACTCAAGCAGATCAGTATGAGTGTCAAATGGGTTTCCGCGTTGCCAGTATAGAATAATATAGAATCCGGATAATTTATCGTATAGCCCTCGGAGTCAGGAGTCAGGAAGAGCGAGTCAGGAGAAAAGAAGAATTGAGCATGGCAATTATCTAGAGGTATTCCGTGAAATGTCTACATTGAGTGGAGGTAGTTTTGCAATAATTGTATAACCTGTATAACCGGATTTCATATAATTACAAAAAATTATTAGTTTGATATAGCATTTTTATCTGGGAAGTGAAAACCAAGTACTATTAAACAGGGAATAGTAAAGGAGGAAAAACAGCATTAATATAGTTAGTAGCAAACACCAGGAGATAGGGTATTTGTTCGGTGCGCTTTTTTTTATAACAAAAAACTCTATCTAGATTTACATCTCAAATAAAAAAACTATAGTCAGGATGAAAATTAAAAGTAGATTAAAATAGTGCATTTAGCCTTGAAGCTAATCATTTAAATGTATCTTAAAAGTAAACAAAATAGTTCGCTCAGATTTGAGTTGTGTAGAAAATATCTTCATTACTGAGCAAAACACAGTTTTAAACACTTAACACTTTAATTATCTACTTTTTTGTTTTTTTGATCAATTATTTAGGACTACTTATTTGAAGAATATAGAATAATATTTTTAGAGGCACCAACAGGTAGACTAATACAAGTATTGCTTCTATTGCATCATTTTTTAGATGGTGACTATCTACCTAATTATAGTGAAAAACTAGGCACTTGTGCTTGAAACTTGAGTCCTAGTAAGGAAGGGCCTACCTTTGACTTTTTCCCAAAGAAAGAAAGTATTTTTATTTTTTTCTTAAAATTACTGAAAATTTGAAAGTTTAGTGATTTTTTAGGCCACAAAATACGATCCAGGGCTGAAGTTATCTAACTACTGCGCTATCCTGAATTTATATTTACTTACTTATCATCAAACTCAGGAGTATTTTACAATGAATTGGCGCGGTTCTACAACTGTTCAAGACCGAATTTTTGCTAGCTTACCTTATCTATTACCCTTGCTAGATGGGTTAGTGTATGGCAGATATTTATTCCAACAGTTCCCTCCCATACAGATAATACCAGTTCTTCTTAGCCCTTTGTTACAGATTTATAGAGGTATACCCTTCTTTGGCCTAATAGTTTTCTTCGCTCTGTTCTTGTTAGTAGTGAGAAATGAAAATATATCTCACTTTATTCGTTTCAATACAATGCAAGCAATTTTACTGGATATTATTTTAATCTTGTGTGGTCTAATTCTGCAAATCTTGGGAGCAAGTTTAGGAGGATTTATTCTGGAAACTCTCTCTAATATGATATTCATCGGAATTCTAGCATCATTTATCTATGCAGTAGTTCAATCAGTCATGGGACGCTACGCAGAAATACCTACTATTTCTGAAGCTGTTTATATGCAAGTGCGCTAAATATTTTTCACACTCACACCCTTTATTTTGTCTTTGTGGTGAAAATTTTGTAAAATAAAAGATCCTTGCTTCTGCATAAATTTGCTAGAAGCCATGTAGTCCGAAAGGAGATTATTTCCATGAAACCATTCATTTATGAAACAATGTATATCCTGCGTCCAGACCTGAATGAAGAACAGGTAGAACAAGAAATTGCAAAATATAAAGATTTATTGCAGGAGCAGGGCGCTTACGACATAGAAATTCAACATCGTGGTAAGCGTCGTTTAGCCTATGAGATCAACGATCATCGAGAAGGTACATATGTTCAGATGAATTATCAAGGTCCTCCGACTCAAATAGCTGTATTGGAGAGGGCAATGCGTTTGAGTGAAGAGGTTATTCGTTACTTAACGATTAAACAGGAAGTACCCAAAAATACTACACCAGATACTACTGTACCAGATACTCAAGAACGACCAAAACCATTAGCAGCAGTGGAATAGTAATGTTTCACGGCAGCACATAATTATTGGGTGCATCTCAATATTTGCAAAAATACTTTTTTCCTATATATTCCCTATTCTCTATTCCCTTTTGCCTGTTGCCAGATGAGCTGTTGCCTGTTGCCTAAAAGCGATAATTTTTTGGCTTTATTCTTGCATTGAGATGCACCCTAATTATTTGGACTAACAAATTTGAGAGTTTTGATTAACCCAAAAAAGGCAAATTCAACAAAAAAGTAGAACTTGAGCATCTTAAAATAGGGGAGACTCCTCTCCTATTTCCTTTACATTATCAATAGACATCTCCAGAAAAAAGGGAGTCGGGAGTAGGGGGAAAGAATTGATAATTTCTGTGGGATAATTGATTTTATTTTTTATTATTGGAGATGTCTAATTATATTAGCTATAGAGCTATACTATTTCTAAATATAAAATATAAGTTATATAGGAACTACTGAATAATTAGGAGCAAACTTAAAGTGAAGCAGATGCAAAAGTTAAATTCACAACAACTTCAACTTGAAGTATCTCGTCTTAACGAAGAATTACAAATGCGAGACCAATTAATTCAACAATTGTCTCAAGAACTTTTTCGATTAGTTAAGGGAAATACAAGTATAGTACCAACATCAACAGTTCCTGAAAGTTACCAATCTCAAATGCAGAGTTTAAAGGAACAACTCAATGAAGTTGAACAACAAGTAAATTTTTATCAAGAACAAATCTCTGAACGAGATGCAGAAGTATATAATTTACGTCATTCTGTGCAAGAGTTAACAGACCGCTCCCAAATGTTAGAACAAGTAGTACAAGAGCTACCAGAAGTCTATCGTCAAAAATTCTCCGAACGACTTGCAGAAGTACTTGAAAAAGTGGAAATATTGCAAAAGGAAAACCGTCAACTTCATGCAGAGTTACAAAGTGTTAGTTATCGTCTAGCAGTTAGAAATCGTCGTGCTAATGGCCTAGATTTACCTGCTTTTGGTCAGGGACAACCAGGTTCTTCTGTAGAGATGCCGACGTTTGGAAATGCTTAATTTAAGTAAATATTTGCTGAGATAGGTATGATATTCTATCTTAGCATTATTATCAAGTTTTATCTCAAGAGAATAGTATTTTTATAATTAGTGAACTACTGTAAGAACGGCTCAGTTACTATTAAATTTAGCATCTGAGCCGAGAATTTAAAAATCAGCTTAACTTAAGCTGTTATTAATTTTCCATGAGAATCTAAAAAAACATCATCAATACTATCAAAAATTTGAAAAACCCTATCTAACTGAGTAATTTCAAAAACCAATCTAGCTGTGGGGTTAAGGTTACAGATAGCTAAATTACAGCCATGTTCACGAGCCTTTTTTAAACCAATAACTAATGCACTTAAACCAGAACTATCTATAAACTCCACATTGGCCATATCAATAATCCAAAGATTGTAGTTTTTTTCTAGTAGAGATATGAATTGCTGCTTAATCACATTTGCTCCAGCTAAGTCTAAGCGGTGATTCGGAATGAGAATAATATGTTGACTGACATCAATAGCTTTCATAGGTATCACCATTAATTAAAAAGAAAAAAAATTATTTTTTACTTTGCTCTGAAATATAAATTGTTTTAGATTAAAGATAATTCATTACACCCTAATTATCAACAATCCAGAAGTTGTAATGATACTCAGGAAATTCACTTTACTAGAAATAGAGTTCCCTGTATAAAATACAAAATTGACAGTAATTATTGTCAATTATAGTGCAAGTTGTTAACTTTTGTGATATATTTAATAATTCTTGGGTACATCAATTAGTTCTCTATAATCTATAAATATTGCTTGAGTAATAAATAAGTTCCGTTTAGATATAACTACTGGTCTATCAACTTTGAAATGATGGATAGATTTTTGTAAGACATGATTTTTGGGTAATGCTTTTTGAGATTGGCTACCCCTCAAAACCATCTTTACAGACTTTACAAGCCACTATTTGGCAATAAAATATAAAAAAATGATAAATTTGATCAAGTTCGCTTAAAGATTACCGTATAATGTCCCTAGAATTTGTATCATTAGAAACAATTCAATTAATTGCCAATAAATACGGCTATCTAGCCATTTTTTTAGGAATAGCCCTCGAAAATGCAGGAGTTCCCTTACCAGGAGAAACAGTTACACTCGTAGGTGGGTTCCTTGCAGGTAGTGGGGAATTACTTTATAGATATGTACTTAGCTGTGCAATTATAGGTGCAGTATTCGGCGACAGTTGTGGATATTTGCTTGGCAAGTATGGTGGCTGGCCATTAATGTTGAAGTTAGGTCAAATATTTCGGATTAAAGAAGAAAAACTGATAGACGCGAAAAATCAGTTTAGTAAAAATGCAGCTAAAGCAGTATTTTTTGGTCGATTTATTACGTTACTACGGATTTTTGCTGGCCCTTTGGCGGGAATTGCTCAAATGCCTTACTGGAAATTTTTATTATGCAATGCTAGTGGAGCGACTATTTGGGCATTAACAATGGTCAGTTTATCCTTCTTTTTGGGACAAGTTGTACCTCTAGAAAAGTTAGTATCTTGGGTGGCACAATTTGGTGTAGCTGCTTTGGTGTTAGTGGTAGCTTGGATTTTGATTCCTATTTGGTTAGAGTCTTTGAAGAAAGGAAAAGAAAATACAGGTTGATAATTTAAGTTTTAATATTAGCTGCCGAGGGCCACTCAGAAACTCTAAACGGACGCAGAGGAAAGTGTAGGACTACCGTATTAGTTCGCAGCATCCGATTTTAGCAGAAGCTTTGCGCCATAAAAACGCCAACTCACTGAAGAGCTATAATTTTAGTAGGGATCTCCGCGCCTAATAGCTAGAGAGGATGTCACGAAAAATATGCTTGAATATAGTTTAATACCAAATTCAAAAAAGGTCGCTACAGTATTAATCTCAAAACTCCTACTAACAGAATAAAGCACTGTAACAGTATTTTTTGAAAATGGTATAACTCACAAAGTTTACGGTCTAAAAAATATCAAACTCGACAAGTGGAAACCATTGTTAATTAGGAGCAAAAATCCTGTAACAGTTACAGGTTATAATAACAACCAAAACGATTTCTAAGAAAGGCATCTAGGTTAATCTGCTCTTGTTTGAGGAAACCAGTATGTGGAATTTCCCCATGGAGATACATATCTAAGACAGCACAAACAGAAGCAGAAGTTGTAAGCTGGATAGAACTCCAGGTTTCTCCATGCAAATTGAGGGAGTAAATCTTGCGGACATCGCTTATTTGTTGAAGATAGCCATTTTTCCAACCAGTTACAGTACAGAAAATAACTACTACATCTTGCTTAGTAATAGGAATAGAATTTTCCAATATTTCTTGCAGAAGTTCGCGGCGATCGCTTAAACCCAATTCTTGAGTTAAAAATTTCATCAGATATTGATGACCTGGATAACGCACGGTCTTGTAGTTGAGAGTACGCACTTGGCCTTCAAGAGTTTCACAAAGAGTCCCCAAGCCGCCAGAAGTATTAAATGCTTCGTAATTTACCCCATCTACAGAGAAATGTTCTACCTCTTCTAAAGGCATTGCCTCAATTTTACGACCGTTATGAATAGCTTCGCAAGGATTACAGTATTCATTAATCAGACCTTTGGTAGACCAGGTGAGGTTGTACATCATCATATTAGATGGATATTGGGGTAAAGCACCGACACGCATTTTTACCTCGTCAAGCTTCTCAAAACCACTACACAGATGATGAGCAAGGATGCCGATAAACCCTGGAGCAAGTCCACATTGGGGTGCGAAGATCAAATCATCAGGAGTTTTTTCAGCAATGGAGCGAACTGCATTGGTAGTGGCCACATCTTCTGTTAGATCGAAATAACTAACTCCAGCTTTGGCAGCAGCACGAGCAATAATAGGATTGACCTCATAGGAGCAAGCAGAAACAACACAATCTTGGCCTTCTAGTTTTTCTGCAAGAGCAACTTCATCAGTCACATCTATGACAAAAGTATTGACTGGCAAAGATGCGGTTAAGTTTTCTAAAGCTCTAGGGTCTATATCTCCAACAAGTATGCTGTAATCTCCACTGTAATGTAAGAGCTTGGCGATCGCCGATCCAATTTTTCCTGTTCCTAAGATTGTGACTTGATACATACTTATTAATTGTTTGAGGATTTCCTAAAATATTTAATACCAAATATCAAAAACTTTTCTATGTTTTCTTGAGTGGAGGAGTAGGGTAGTAGAAAACATAATAATATACACTTACTGGCGAATAATTTCTCAAAACGAGTTAAACATCTAATGCTTTTTTAGTAACTTACTATTTGATCGGCAACCTGAAATTAATATTTTTAAAACAACGAGACAATATTTATACATTTGAAGTGAATATCTTGACTAAAGCAAAAAATAGCTAATCACAGATCAAGATTTTTATAGATCGTAAATTATGGTTAAAATAGCTATGCAAATTTAGATATACTTCAACATCTAATGTCTTTTTAGTCAATTTTTCCATTCGTTCAAAAATTATTTATTCCCATTCAATAGCTTCCGATTTAATATTAATGATAAATAAGCTTTTCTTTTAACCTAAAGATGATTAACCCCCCGGCGTTGCATATTTGTGGGACGAATTGTATGCTTGGGCAAAAAAGAAGTATGAAGTATTAAGGATGAGATTTACCTGTTCAAAAAAGATTCATCCCGCCCCTCAGCAACGCCACCGCGCTGAACAGTTTAAAGGACTTCAATATCTTCTTGATGAGTATTTTTTAGATCTAAAAAATATTGGCATAGTAATAAAAATGTGAAAGTAATTCCTCCAAAATTTTATTCTTTTATCCTAATTCACTTCATGTTTTATTAACTTCTAATTACTTGAGTTCATACCTTTCTGATAATTAACAAGCCTAAGTTATTTAGATTATCATAATATCTGTTTTATCTCCCATAGCATTCAAGCTAGAGCAAACTCATATTTCATCTGGTTCAAAATGAATTGAGTTTGCAAACGAATTACTTCTCGATATGTATCTTCTGATTTTCTATCCCAAAGATTGTGTCCTGCATCAAGTATATGTAACTTACATTTTTCGTCATTTTCTGCAAATTCCTTCAGTGCATGAGCATACTGGGGAAACAAGTTGAATGGATCGCCCAAGCTAACCAAAGTTAGGATTGGAGATCGGGATGTTCTAGATGGATAGTTAAACTCAGGAGTAAAAGTCTTGTAAGCTTCCCAACTACGAGGATGCAAAGTAACACCGGGAGCATGGAGAAGGTCGGCCAAAACTTCCGCTTTATCCTCCAAATATTGAACAGTAAACTGGAACAACTCTGGGTCTGGGTGTGGCGGATTAACTGCAATTGCCCCAGCTAAGTCATCATAATGTTGTGCATAAAGTATGGCAGCTATACCACCTTGACTACGTCCAGCAATAAAAACTGGGCGATCGGGATAAAGTCGTGACAAAACCAGGTGGACATGACGAAGCATGATCATTAGACCTTGCTCGCTGGCAAACTCAAATGGGGCATCTGAACCCATACCATTGAGAGGAAGGTCAGTAGGAAAAGATGCTACACGGAATGTCTCACCATCGGGTAGTAATTCAGTTAGTAAGCTTTGGTTACTTTTACGCCCACGTCCACGGTTTTTGCTTTTTCGCCCATGAAAAGTACCTGCAACATCACATAGTGTTTCAGCAACAGAAAAGGTCGTTCCAGTACCAGGTAATAGGATCTGAATTGCACGATGAGTATCATCAACTAACTTATTTGGCTCTAAAATACCTGTGAAGGCCATCGGTAGATATAACTTCGTGAATGGCAGACTTTGTTTAGGTTCGTTTGTAGCACCGACTCGATTAACCAATTCTTGGCTTTCTTGAATCACTTTCATCTCCAGCAATTCACGGCGACTTAGATTAGGAGATGTTGCCAACTTTTGATTAATTTGCTTAAGTCTTTTCAATTCTGAATTCATTTTTGACAAATTTTGTACGCTAAAAGATTAATAGGATCATCGTAAATCGGCATTACTTTGGAATCAATAAGAGTCCATTCTGGTTGGTTTAAGACTTTCTCAAGTTTAGGCAAGAAACTCTGACGTGCCGTGAAAACCAACACACCTCCAGACTTGATATTGTCTTGAAGTTGATTCAGTTCTGCTGAACCAGCATGGTTTTCCGCAAATACTCCTGTAGCGACAATACCACTCGCCCTCTCTAAGTTTCTGAATTGCTCATCACCTATAAAGCAACAAACTAAGGATTTATATATGCCTTTTTCTGCTGCTTTGGTCAACATACTAGGTGATATGTCCATACCTATGATTTGTTCAAATCCCAATTCAGCTAAGGCCACACCAACTAGACCTGTTCCCGCCCCAACATCAAGAATTGTGTCCTGTTTATTGGCCACATATTGAGCAAGCATAAGTGATGCTGCTAAAGGCACTGGTTTCCAAAATCTCTCAATATCTGTCTCATAGGTATCTGCCCATTGGTCGTAGTTTTCCACTAACTCATCAATATTTTGACTCGAACAAATCCACTTTAACCACTGGTTTGTTTCTATCTCAGACATTCTTTTGTTATTCAATATTCTATTAATAGTAGATATTCTACTTTAGATTAAATCCTAAAACTTTGTGCTATTCCTAGTCCGTAGAAATGCTCAAATATTTTAGCCTGCCGTTCATTTACTATCTGAAGTTTTGAAATATTTTTGTCCCTCAGATATTAATTACTGGATTTACCAACACCAATATTTCCATTAGTTGAGATTTAGATATGAGGAGATAAGTTTTGATGTTAATTGCTCAGGTTAAGATATACTAAATATCATAAAAATTTTGTGAAAAAGGTAGGTAGATTTTATGGAATTAACAATGTTATTGGCAAAACTGCCAGAAGCTTACTCTATTTTTGACCCGTTAGTTGATGTTTTACCAGTAATTCCTGTTTTCTTCTTGTTGTTAGCTTTTGTGTGGCAAGCAGCAGTTGGTTTCAAATAAAGATTAATCTTAAAGATAGCTATCAGTTACCATTCTAATTATTTATCAGAATTTATTAGGCATAATAATTGGGAAGCTGATAGCTAACTTTTTTAACCAGTATTAATAGGATAAGTTCATTGAAGAAGGCAGAAGGCAGAAGGCAGAAGGGAAAATTGCTTATGGATAGTCAACGACAAGCCACTTCGTGTCTACAAACCCCAAAAAATTTTAAACATTGTGTAGACGGTTGAGCATTAAACCCACTACAGAAAAGATAAACTTATAATAGAGTCTTTGTCAAATAAATATCAAATAAATATTTAGAAACGTGGGGTGCGAAGTGTGTTATTTAACGTACCATCCCACAGCACATGGTGGTTAACCTAACTTATTTAACCAGTATTAATTGCATCAGTTAAATAGACCTATAAAAAAAATTTAGGTTACTCATCTATAAGATAAGATAATTTGTTTTCCAAAGTAATTTGGTGTTGGATAGTAGGAGGATAAAACTACTGTTAGGGAATAATTAATTGCTTCTTGAAAATTAGCTATTACTAATTATTCATTTAATATGCAACACTGATTATTTTTCTTGATTTATGTCTTCTTTCTACTTAGTTATTACTGGAAAATCATTTGATTATCGTCGCTAAAAAAAACTTAGATAAATCTAAGACAGATTAGCATTTTTTTTGGGGAAAACAGGTCTTTTAGATATACGTTTTATCTAAGTCAAAACATGAGGATAAAAACTTAAATCCAACTTTAACATCATGGGAATATAAGCTAAATTGGTGTTGCATAGTAGTAGGATAAAACTACTGTTAGGGAATAATTAATTGCTTCTTGAAAATTAGCTATTACTAATTATCAATTTAATATGCAACACTGATTATTTTTCTTGATTTATAGCGCTCTTATTTGAGTTGTGAGATATTCTAGATTTTTAGAGAATGGGAAATACCGAAGCCATAAAATTATCACATCTGATTCTTGATTGCTATATGTCTTTTTTCTGTCTATAGCAGTCGAAGGAAAGGTTAATACATATCCACAGCTTAAAACTCAGATAACGTAAGATTTTTCCAACTTCAGTCTTTCCTTATTCCTTCTTCCTTCTGCTATACTTCTTGCTTGAAAATTATTTAATTATCGTTAGTAAAAAAACTTAGATAAATCTAAGATCGATTACCAATTGTCTTTTGGAAAGCAGGTCTTTCAGATATACGTTTAATATAAGTCAAAACATGAGGATAAGAACTTAAATTCAACTTTAGCATCATGGGAATATAAGCTAAATCGGTGTTGCATTGTAGGAGGATAAAACGACTTTTAGGGAATAATTAATTGCTTCTTGAAAATTAGCTATTACTAATTATCAATTTAATATGCAACACTGATTATTTTTCTTGATTTATAGCGCTCTTATTTGAGTTGTGAGATTATTGTAGATTTTTAGGGAATAGGGAACAGGGAACAGGGAATGGGAAATACCAAAGCAATAAAATTATCACATCTGATTCCTAATTGTTATATGTCTTTATTTCTACTTATAGCAGTCAAAGGAAAGGTTAGGACATATTGATAGCTATAAACTCAGACAACTTCAAGAATTGAGAATTAAGAATTGAGAATTAAGAATTACCTGTTATTATAAATAAGAGGATTGGTCAAAAGGATTTTTTTTCTTTTTATACCCTTAAAAGGGGAGGCTTTAAACCACAATTTTTCGGTAATATTTTCCAACTTCGGTTCCTTCTTATTCCTTATTCCTTATTCCTTATTTCTTATTCCTTCTTACTTCTGCTATACTTCTTACTTGAAAATTATTTGATTATCGTTAGTAAAAAAACTTAGATAAATCTAAGAAGGATTAGCAATTGTCTTTTGGAAAGCAGGTCTTTCAGATATACGTTTGATATAAGTCAAAACATGAGGATAAGAACTTAAATCCAACTTTAACATCATGGGAATATAGGCTAAAATTGAACCTAAAGCTACATCTGCTACATTGAATTCTTCACCCATTAAATAAGGTTGAGTATCAAAAATTTGATTCAATGGAGTTAATAAACGAGGAGTTTCCTTTTCACGACTTGCCTCTACAAAAATTCCCGGTCCGAGAGTAGCATTAGCAAACAAAACCCACTGAAAAATTTCAGCTTTCTGTTCTAAAGAATCAGGCATTTTGCCATATTTTTATGCAACATATAACAGAATAGCTCCTGACTCCCAAAGTTTAAATTCTCCATCAACAATAGCAGGAACTTTTCCCATCGGATTAATCTCTAAAAAATCTGATTTGAGATGCTCTCCTGACTGCATATCGAGAGTAATAAATTCATAATCAGCTTCTATTTCTTCAAGATACCAGAGAATAATTGATGCTCGACTACGAGCGCCACCATAAAGTTTTAGCACGACTATATACCTAATTTTTGATAACTGTAACTTCTACAATTTTACCTAAGTAAATAAACAGAAACATTAAAGAACTTTGTGAGTATATTCATGTTGCTTCACATTGTCTTCTGAACTGACAATATTTTCGGCATTTAGTATCCGCTTACGCTCCAAAGAATAATTCAAATCATCACGACGAGTGCCCAGAGGAACTAAAGATTTAACTTCTGGGTGAATTTTATATGTACGAGCAGTAGCGATCGCTCTTGAGGCAAAATTATCAGAGAATTGAGCTTCCGGAGGAAAATCTTGAGGTAGTAGAGGTGTGTCCCCAGATAAAACTGCACCCAAAGTTGTCCCACAAGCCATTTGATATGAAGTAGGAATTCCTTTAACAATAGCTTCGAGAGCTGCTGAGGGTATTGGTTCAACAACTTTTACTTGAGAAATTTCACCATCTTCCTTGATAAAGCAGGTTGCCAAACCAATAACCAAATAGTCATCAGTAGATAAATCTGGGGCATTAGGATAAGCAGAAACAGTTGCCATAAGCTATTCTAATTTTTAATTCTTTAGATACATAAGTCTTAATTTTACCAACTCAGGTAACTAACTCCTCAAAAAAATCTGATACTAAAATTGAGCAAACCAAAATTTTGTGTAAAAATAAGCTTATGTAAGTTATTATGGGCTATTTTCCTACTAAAAATATATTTAGATACTACAGGGAGACAAATTGGTATAGCTCTACACAAATACCCTCTTGACATTCCTCCGTTCCCTGTTCCCTGTTCCCTTAAAACCCAAATTTACTTTCCTAATCAAAAGACGTAGTGCTATATATTTACAAATTTTTGGAATTGCTAATTGCTAAAAGGTTACTAGATCAAGCTTTTTTCCTACCTAATGACGAGCAACTGTTCAACAATTAATAATTAACAATTACCTCTGCTTGAAAAGAAGAAGATTGACGCGGAGCGTGAAAATTTTTTCTTCTCTTGGTCGGTTGGATATGTCGAGGAGACCTAGCCATCCCACCCTGCGGGAAGCTACGCTAACGACGGCTTTTTTCCCCTTTAACTAGCTATCAGCTTTTCCTTACGGAATGCTCCGCAAATAGCATTTAGCTGGATCACTAAAAATTCGAGGGTTTAAGTCCCCCACGCTTATTTGAAAAAATTAGTGGTGCGCCTTTTATGGGGGATTCAAACCCCCATTATACACCTTGAAAAGCTGACTGCTGATAGCTGAGTGCTGACTGCTACTTTAAAGGAGAAGCTTTAAACCTTAATTATTCGGTAATAGAAAATATCCGAGCAACCGATTAAAAGTTATGGTTTAACCTCAGAAAAAACTTCTAAATCTAAAGATGTCAATTTATCATAAGCTGACTCAATTACTCGCTTACCCCTCAAAGCACCAGTATTAGCACCAGGACAAATGTACTGTAGAGTCTGTTGTGAAAATCTGTCAATCAAAAATTTAACACTCTGAAGTTGTCTAGGCCAATGAAAAGTCTTAGCAATACGCAATGGCACAGGTTGCCCTTGACTATTAGGCAATAAATGACGGCCTGTAAATAAGACCCCACCATTTTCCGAGTAGTATAAACAAGACGAACCAGGAGAATGACCAGGCGTCCAGAAAACAGTAATATTCTGACTTAAACTAAATTCTTGCTCAAAGGTTGTTACCTTAAGGTTGGGCAACAAATACGCTTCCTGTTCTTGAATCAGAATCTCACAGTTGAAAGCTTTTTGAATGTCTTGTGCCTTGCCAATAGCACTACGATGAGTAATATACAACCACTTTACTCCTCCTTGTTGAGAGATAAACTTCTGATTAGTTTCAATATTGGCAGGACAATCAATGAGAATGTTGGTCTGATTATCTACAATAAAATAAGATGTTCCTCCTAAAGTATCCCGATTTGGCGAAAAAGCAAAAATATTTTCTAGGACAAACTGGGGATATTTGGAGACAAAAGGCTGTTGTGTCAAAGCAGTATTCTTAGATTAAAAATAAACTGAACTCAAACTATTATGCTCTTTTTATTGATTTTATTAGGGTTGATGACATACTTCATGTTACAACGCAGCGTAAGTAAAATTACCCGCACTCCAATCTGGATATTATGGCTAGTAATGATGACACCAGCTTTAATATGGACAACTTGGATGTTAATTTATGGTGAAAAGCAACTACCACCAGGATTAATTATCATTCCCTTTATCTTCTGTCCTTACTTATACTGGTTATTAGTGCAATGGGGACAACAGCAACCCAATCAATCAGAATCAGATCGATCAACAAAAGATAATAGTAATTCCCAGACTAAACCAAAAATAGTTCCTACTCAAACTCTCAATCAAACTCCACCCAAACTAACAATAGATAAAACAGAAGAAGCTAGTCTGAGAAATTGTTTTCCTTGGACAGTTTACTATCTCAGGAATCTTGAATTTAGACCTCAAGCAGTTATTTGTCGAGGTCAGTTACGCTCAAACCCTGAAAAAGCGTATCAAACAGTAACAGAAAATATAGAAGGAAAATTTGGCGATCGCTTCCTAGTAGTATTTCAAAATAGCTTTCAAGGTAAACCTTTTTTTGCTCTAGTTCCTAACCCCCGTGGCAAAAATGACGAAACTCAGATTCCTCAGGAGTCTCAAAAACCTGTACTCTTGGCTTTAGGATTATTGCTCATAACTTTATTCACCACTACTTTAGTAGGAGCTAGAGAAATAGTTGGTATTTCTGAAGATGCCATACAATCTAACCCTAATTTATTAATCCAGGGTTTACCTTATGGAGTTGCTCTAATCCTGATTCTAGGATTACATGAGTTTGGCCACTACATAACAGCTCATTTATACAAAATTCGTACTACTCTACCATATTTCATTCCAGTACCGTTTTTCTTAGGGACTTTTGGAGCATTTATTCGGATGCAGAGTCCTGTACCTAATCGTAAATCTTTATTTGACGTTAGTATAGCAGGTCCAATTGCCGGGTTAGTAGTTACAATCCCACTATTAATTTGGGGTTTGTCCCACTCTAATATAGTTCCTTTATCTGAGGAATCAGGAATATTATCGATAGACTCTTTAAATCCCACTTTTTCTTTTTTATTAGCTGTATTAAGTAAATTAGCATTAGGTACAGAATTAACTTATAACAAAGGCATAGATTTACATCCTATAGCAGTAGCAGGTTATGTAGGTTTAGTAGTAACTGCATATAATTTAATGCCTATTGGACAACTTGATGGCGGTCATATAGTACACGCAATGTTTGGGCAACGAACTGGTATGGTTATTGGTCAAATTTCTCGGTTTTTGTTATTACTATTAGCTTTTATAAATCAGGAATTTTTATTTCTAGCAATCTTTTTATTTTTAATGCCTCTTGCTGATGAACCTGCTTTGAATGATGTTAGTGAATTAGATGACAAACGCGACTTTTTAGGATTATTAATGCTAGGTTTATTGGTAATGATTTTATTGCCTGCACCAAAAATGGTAATACAGTGGTTAAATTTTTAAGAAGAAGTAAGAAGGAAGAAGGAAGAAGGAAAAAATAATTGTGTGCCACCTAAAATAAAATTGGTATAACACCTAAGACCTAACACCTACTCTCACATAAAATTGGTATAAGAGTTAAATGATTGATTTAGAGAACTAATTCCACTTAATCTGGAAGATAATGTATTTAAGTTGGAACGAGAAAAACATACAGCAGAAATTGATAGATAAAAGAAAAGAAAAACATCGGTGTCATTTCAGTTATCAGTTATCAGTACCTCTGCAATAAGGAGACTTGAAATACGGAATTATCTTTTTTTTGATCCCCTTAAAAGGGGAAGCTTTAGACAACAATTTTTCGGTAAAAAGGTTTCCAGGACTTTTTAATGTCAGAAAATCACCAACAGTTGTTTGACATCTTATTTTAAAATGCTATAAGTTTCTAGACTTATTTCAATTTTCAGCTTTTATTTATTTATGCGTTATTTTGTCTTCAAACCAATGATTAACAAGGTAAATTCTCTCATCTTGGCTATAGTTTTGATTTTATTATCAGTTGCAATACCTAACTTTAATCTACCTGTAGCTAATGCAGAAAATATTCTCTCAGGATTTAGCTTGTCTGCACAAAATGATTTGCAAATTACCGTAGGGCAAAGTCAAAAATCAGCCGATAAATTAGCTTTAGATTTACAGAAAAATCTCAACAGTAAAAGGAATGAAATTGGGAAATTAGCTATATTAATTATTCATCCCCACGGAGAGTTTGACAAAACAGAACCAATTTCGTTAGCAGAGAGAGAAGGTGGGGGGTCAGTATTAGAAATGAAGATACATTGGCATAGAAAACTGCCCTTTATGACACGCAATCATTTAACTATTATTGACTGGGAAATTTTACACAATCGACATTTTGGAGCTGCTGTTATTTTAGATGATGCTATACTTTCTCCGATTCATCCTCAAGAGTTAAATAATTTATTTAAAGAGTTACTGCCAGATAATCTCTAAAAATCGGATGTAATCAGAATTTTGATATTCTTGCCCACATTCGGCACTTCAATTTGTCACATGAAAATTAGTATAAAATCCGTAGCTTGCTTAAGTATTTATACTATATAAATTATCTTCATTTACCTCGATCGGGAGTCAAATTCTCAGTTAAATATGCCAGCATAAATACTTACTGAATCCTTGACTCCTATTGACCACTATAATTTTCTTCTTATTTCTTATTTCTTACTTCTTATTTCTTACTTTTGACTTTTGACTTATATTTTGATGTTACATTTTGTGGTGCGGAATGTGGGTTCTTGCCATGTCCACTGCATCCTTTCTGGGTCTAGTTGAATTGATTAAATGGTTACTCATATCTATTGATTTATGACTAATTTAAAAAAATGGAAGCTTTTACAATCTAGGTTAGTAATTAATAATAAATGGTGTCAGGTAAGACAGGATGAAGTTGAATTACCGAATGGCAAAATTATAGATGATTTTTTTGTTAATGTTAGACCAGATATTGCTCTTGTTTTTCCTGTAACTGTTCGACAAGAAATTGTATTTGTCCGTCAATATAGACATGGAGTTGGTAAAGTCTTATTAGAGCTACCCGCAGGATCTTTTAATCCTCAAGTAGAAATTCCTGAAGTAGCTGCTAGTAGAGAACTTACTGAAGAAACTGGATATGTTGCTGAGAAATTAATTAAATTAACAACTTTATATGATAATCCTGTTAAAGATACCAATTCTATTCATTTATTTGTTGCTGAAAATGTCATTAAGTCTCAACAACAAGAGCTTGATATTACAGAAGAAATTGAAGTAGTTTTAATACCTGTCGATGAAGTTATTAAAAGAGTATTGATAGGAGAAATAAGTGTTTCTGGAACTATAGCAGCAATATTTTTAGGATTGGAATATTTGCACAAGTCGAATTTTATTTGAGGTGGCACATAATTAGGTGTTAGGTCTGATAAAAATTTTATTTGAGGTGGCACACAATTATTTTTTGCTTCTTCCTTCTTCCTTCTCCCTTCTTGAAGAAATTTATTAACTTGTCTATCTCAATCTACAGTCAACCCCAATCGAGATATTATTCTATGGAATTTAGAAATGAATTTGGTATTAAATTATTAATATTAGGTATCTATGGACTTATAATCAGAACAATCCTTACATGGACCGAAAGGGTTAACAGCACAACGAATTAGGGGAGACCTAGCATTGAACTTACAACTTAGGTCTCCTATTATATATCCTAATCCTTCAATATATTGTTGTTCTGGTTGACTAGATATAGTTGGTATTCCTGTATAGTTTACTGCCAATCTAATAGACATAAGTCTTTCTCTAGTTCGTGCTTTAAACTTGTGCAGTATCCACAAAGAAACTATCCAAGGAGTCATACCTATCAAAAAAATTAGTAAAATTTTAAACACATTTATTCTAATTTATTGCGACTTCAGAATTACTCTACTGCTGCAAATAATATCAATGAAAATTATTTATTTTTTGCAGCAATAAATTTAGATTATCGGTTAATCAAAATCTTGATATTTGTTAGATTTGAAGATGGAAAATTTTTTTCCACAAATAATGTATCGGGTATCTCACTGTCTGCTTTAACCACAGGAGATAGAGAAGTAAAGGGCAATTTAATATCAGATAAATCTATCCCAGCAAATATATGTAAAGATAAAGTAACAGCAACTGCTAACCAAAATTTTTCCCACATCTCACACCTAAATTTAATTTTACTTAAAATATAGAACAATTAGTCTTAAGGCTACCGTGGATTAAAATCCGACGAGTCACCTTTCATCCATCGCTTAAAAGAAGATGGCTTTCATGCTCCCATGTTATTTAGGTAAATATTACAAAACAAACTTACTAATTGTCTGTGACTTGAAAGTAGGTAAAATCGTGAGTTTAATCACTGTTTAATTAATTAATAAATCAAGATCAATTAGTTCAAATAATTCAGATGTAAGCTGGGAAGACTCTGGCGACATATCCCTATTTAGTCCACTCCGAGCGGTTGAAGTTAAAAATGTAGAAGTTATAGCAGTCTAAGCACAAGGTTAGAAGATATCAAAAGCTTAAAACTCAGATAACGCCAGATTTTTCCTTGTTTCCTAGATGAATAAAGTCTTCTCTACTTCTTCCTTATGTTAGGAGTTACGTATAACCACCAAATATAGTAGGGGTTAACCGCTGTCAACCCCTACAAATGGCGTATAATGTAATATTTTGCGTAAATCCTGTCTGTCCTATAGCACTACGTCTTTTGGCGCTTGACAATAAATTTTAGTTGTAAGGGAACAACGGTGCGACTCCCCGAGGTGCGACATACCCAAGGGAATGCTGACCAAGAGAGGAAATAGATGAATGTCCTAACATATTTGCGTAGCGCTATAGATAACCAAATTCCTTCTTCCTTCTTCCTTCTGCTATAGCAGGAGTTATTGAACGATAAAATTACCCCATATACCAAACATATAGTGGGAGTACATCAACTTATGCTGACAAAAATACTGGCCTTAACTGTTGGTCTTGGTAGTTTAGCCTTATATCTGGTGGCCTTTTTCTTTCCAGAAGTCCATCGAAAAAATGATTTTATCTGGAGTGGTTTAGGTCTTTTCTATGGCTTAGTATTATGGTTCTGTGCAGGTAGAATTACAGGTGCAGTGTTATTGGGTCAAATGGCAAGTGTAGCTTTATTGGGTTATTTTGGTTGGCAAACCCTGACATTGCGTCGCCAAGTTACTCCAGTAGTAGAGCAAACAAAAATATCTACTCAGAAAGGTACTAAAGATAAAACTCAAGAACAATCAACTACTGTTCCTCAAGCACCATCTACAGAAGAAGTAGACACTATCTCAAAATCAGATATTACGGAAATAGCTACCTCTATTCAAGAGGAAGAAAATGAAGTTAAACCTGCGGAAACTGAATCTGAATTAGTATCATCTGAAACTAATTTAGATTCAAGCAATATAACAAAAGATTCTGAGGTAGATGCAGTTACAAATATGGCAGAACAAAATGTCATAACAGATACGACGAAAGATGTTTCAGAAACACCCCAGAATTCACAGAAAAGTTCATCTAAAAAAGGTGGTGGTTTTTCTCAGTTATTGACACCTGTTAGTGGTCTATTGAGTAATATTAAAAATGCAATTCAAGGTAAAGATAGTAAAAATACAGATACAAATTCTGACTTAGTATCCAAAGAAAATCAAGTTGAGACAGAAGAATTAGTCTCTAGTGAAGAAGTTACTTCTGAGGTTAATAGTTTAGTTAGTGATGGAAAAGAAAATTCATCTGATCCAGAACTTTTAGTAGATAAAGAAGCACCTGTTGTATCTGATGTACAAAAAGAGACTACTTTGGAAGAAGTTGAGGAAGAATCAACTATATCTTCAGATATAAATTATACATCTACGGATTCCGAAAAAGCTATTTTAGAGACTAATACACAAAGTATTGAAACTCAAGATAGTTCGGTGTCATCAGACGAAATAACTACTCAAGATAGTGAAAAATTGGAAGTAAAAGGTACTTCCATTTCTTCTGAGGAAAAATCTGAAAATAAGAATTTAGAATCAGATTTATCAAAGGATAGTACAGACAAGTCAGTAGATCCGTAAAGTTACAATTTTGCAGACTAAGAACTCAGTAATAACAAATACAAAATATTGAGGGAATTGGCAGGGAAAATAGCAGACCAATTCCCTGTTTTTTGATTGTATAGCAGAAGGAATAAGGAAAAATCTGGCATTGTCTGAGTTTTAAGCTTTTGATACAGCAGATTCCACTAAGTGTGAGATACACCCATCGCGGGCAAGATGTCCGCACTACAAACATTTAATTTGTAGGACTTGCGCAGAGACTCTACATATAGCAAGGGCGCCATTCGGAGCTTGGCGTTAGCCAATACCATTCGCCCCTACAAATGGTACTTTAAAAGTTAATTTGCGTAAGTCCTGATAATGACGAATCTTAGACTAGAAAATGTTTTTCCAACTGTTCCCTGTTCCCTGTTCCCTGTTCCCTGCTATATAATTTTCTTTCTTAGATTTATAGAGGTTTTTGAGTGAGCAAAAATTCAGTAGCTAGACCTTTTTTAAAATGGGCAGGAGGTAGTGCGATTCGTTAGGTCGAAACTGCTTTTAGGAGCGGGGGATGACCTGGGTTGATTTTTTTAGATCAACTACAACTGTAGAGAGTTTCTAGGTTTAAGTCCTAGCATCGAGATGTTCGATTGAATCCATTATCCCCATTAAGGAGAGTGGCGCTCGAATTAGTGAAGCGGGATAAAAAGCAGGTAATAACTAAACTATCTAGGTTAAATCCCTGCGAGGGAGGTCGAAAGGGTTAACATTTGTGAACTGATGATTGGAAGCGTCGTTAGTCCAAGATGGAGATACGATAGGTCAAGTCTCTATCCAAATATAGCAATAGACAGATGGGGTGCGGACATAGACTGTTAACGAAGTCAGAACTCAGAACTCAGAACTCAGAAGTCAAAAGTTATTTTTGTAACGGGGATTTGAGCAACTCTCCAAAAATATTGCGCCAATCAAGGCGGGGTTGCGCGACCCTTATGATTTTGATAATGATCTTTAGACAGGGAAATTTTTTTCCTACTGTTCCCTGTTCCCTGTTCCCTGTTCCCTGTTCCCTGTTCCCTGCTATAGGAATGAGAATCAGAGAATTTCCTCTTTCTGATTAACATCCTTCTCTTACCGATAAGAGCATTCCTCGGCGTATAGTCAGAACCCAACCCGACCAGACAAAACCTCTACGGAACGAAGTAACCCGAATAAAGTTCTCATTGAGTAGGCAGCCAAGCTATAAACTTTATTGGGGAAGGATGATGTCAAAAGCTAATGTCTGGAGTAATTTCCAGGATATGCAGACGGACATCCCTAAGTCTAGAGAGTAGAAACTAAGTAAGAGGCAAAATGACCAATACGAGTGAAACAACTACGGTGGAAATGAAATGGAGTGATATTAACTGGAAATCGGTTAATAGAGCAGTATTTCGCCTTCAGAAAAGAATCTACAAAGCGTCGCTAAATGGTGATACCAAAACTGTCAGGAAACTACAGAAATTACTGGTAAAGTCTAAATCAGCTAAACTACTCGCAGTCAGGAAAGTAACACAGTCCAATATTACCCGACAAAATACTCCAGGAATTGATGGAATAGCTCAAATAGCCCAAAAAATTCAACTGGATGGCAAAGCTCAACCTGTCCGCAGGATTGAAATTCCTCAGCGAAACAAACAGGAGAAAATACCATTCGGAATACCCACCATGGAAGATTGGTCTAAACAGGTATTAGCTAAAATAGCTCTAGAACCAGAATGGGAAGCAAGGTTTGAAGCTAACTCTTATGGTTTCAGACCGGGAAAAAGTGCTAAAGATGCGATCACAGCTATCTATAGTGACATCAAAAAAACAAGTTACTATGTTCTAGGTGCTGAAATAGAGCAGTGCTTCGACCAAATAAACCATGGAAGATTATTGGATAAACTCAATACTTATCCAGCTATGCGTCGTCAAATTAAGGCATGGCTTAAAGCAGGGGTTATTGAAAAGGATGTCTTCTACAAAGCCGAAAATGGTACTGCAAAAGGTGGTGTAATTTCTCCGTTATTAGCTAACATAGCTTTACATGGAATGCAGGAAGCATTACAAGAGGTATTTTCTGAGAAAAATACCACCTATGGGATACAACCTGATATCAATTTCAATCCACCTCTATTCCATAGATATGCGGGTAATTTTGTTATCTTGCACGAAAGCAAAAAGGTGATAGAGGAATGCCTGGAAATTATCAATGACTACTTGGAAAATATTGGTCTAAAACTCAAAGACTCAACAACAAGAATTGCTCACACTCTAGGAGATGGAAAAGTTCAGACAGGATTTGACTATCTAGGGTTTAATGTTAGGCAATATCCAGTCAAAGATATAAACAGTGCAACGGATGGAAATGGTAACAAACTAGGGTTTAAAACTCTCATAAAACCTACAAAGGAAGCTATCAAACGCCATACCAGAGTCCTAAAACATACAATTCGACTGTATCGCAATGCAGCGCAAGAGAAATTAATAGAAGTGCTAACACCTAAAATAAGGGAGTGGAGCAATTATTATGACTCTGTGGTAAGTTCAAGAGTCTTCGCAAAGATGGATAATATCTTATTCCATCAACTTCTCAGATGGGGATACTATCGTGCCTCCATGCAGGGTAAAAAGCATACTGTAAACAAATATTGGGGAGTTGATAAGGGACAAGGATGGAAGTTTATCACACCAGACGGGAAAGTATTGCGAAACCATAAGGAGAGTTGCTCACACTGATTATGGCACGGATATACGGATAGGTCAGGGAGTGGGGGAGTTGCTCACACTGATTATGGCACGGATATACGGATAGGTCAGGGAGTGGGTAGGGACGTTGCATGCAACGTCCCTACAGGGAGTGGGAGAGTAATTATAGAATTATAAACATAGGTATTATATAACCGGATTCTACATAATTACCAGTGAAGACAACCTGGAAATAAACCATATAATTCCCTATAATTCCCTAGTATTTTACCAGTGAAGACAACCTGGAAATAGACCATATAACTCTCTAATATTTAGAGGGTAAAAACAATATGGCTAACAAAAAATTCCTGCACAATTACTGCCATCATCAGAAAATTTTTCAAGATGGTAGTCGCGATCGCAAGTCAAACTAGCTAGGAGGAGCTGAATGAAGGGGAACTTTCATGTTCGGTTCTGAAGGAGAGTTTGGGATAGTGATATCCCATTCGACTCTAACAAAGACAATTATTGCCTGAGTTAATCAAATATATTGATGAAAAATCTCTAAAAAAGCATACCTATTATGAACCTTTCATTGGAGGTGGAGCGCTTTTATTTGAGCTACAATCAACTAGGGCAGTTATTAACGATAAAAATCCGGAATTAATTAACTGTTACCAGGTAGTTAAAGATTCATTGGATGATTTAATTGTGGAGTTAAAAAAACATCAAGAAAAAAATAGTCCAGATTATTATTATGAAGTAAGAAATTTAGACCGTATGTCTAAATATAAAAGTTTGTCAGCAGTAGAAAGGGCTGCCAGAATTATCTATTTGAATAAAACTTGTTACAACGGTTTATTTAGAGTGAATTCTCAAGGTCAATTCAATGTTCCTTTTGGCAAATACAAAAAACCTAAAATATTAGATGAAGATGTTTTAAAAGCTGTTAGTAAATATTTAAACAAACCTCAAGTAAAACTATTAAATATGGATTTTGCAGAGGCTGTTAAGAAGGCAAAAAAAGGTGATTTTATCTATTTCGATCCACCTTATGACCCAGTTTCTGATACAGCATCTTTTACTGGATATGATGCTAATGGTTTTAACCGGAATGAACAGGAAAGATTGAAGGAAGTTGTTGATAATTTAACAGAGAGAGGTTGTCGAGTTATGTTGAGTAATTCTCAGACTGGTTTTATTATGGATTTATATCAAGATTATCATGATAAAATTCACATAGTTAAGGCAGCACGAAATATCAATTCTAAAGGTTTGAAAAGAGGTAAAGTTAATGAAATTATAGTTTTAAATTTTTCAGTTTAGAGTCGAGGGTGTACCCCTCCGGGGGAGCTTTTTCTAGTTGGGCTTTAGCCCTAATAATAGCCTAATTATAACTGTTCTACTAATAGCGTAGCTCCCCTGGAAAGGGCACATAATATTAATTAGGTTAGATATAAATTAATACTAAATCTAGCTTGGCATATTTGCGGAATAAATTGTAGGGTTACAAAAAGAGGAAGTAAATCATAGGGAAGCTATGTTTCTTATTTATTACCAAAATAAATTTTTTTATCAAAATAATTGGGTCTAAAACTCCGCCTTTTAAGGCAAAATGTTTTTGGAGACTTGCTTAAATCTCCGTTACAAAAACAACTTCTGACTTCTGACTTCTGACTTCTGACTTCGTTATAATTCAGCTTCTGGTAACCACAATAAATCTGTTACTCCGAAATCTTTGCCACATTGACTAATTAAAGTAGTAAGTTGACCGCGATGATGAGTTTGATGATTGAAAAAATGTAAGAGTAAGAACCAAACTGGAAATGTACATTCTCGTTTCTGAGACCTACTTGTAAAAGTCAAAGTTTCAGACAATTTTTCATCTGTTAACGAATCAATATAACTCTGAATTTCTTTGTCTGTTTTTTGACGTTCTTCCCATAATAAATCGAATTCATAAATTAATTCTTGTCTTAAAGATTCAATTTCAAAATTATAATTTTCAAAACGACTTAACCACAATTTATCTGCTAACAAAATATGGTTGAGTGTGCCGTGAATTGAATTAAAAAATGCTCTCTTATCTTCCCGGCGTATTTCATCGGGTATGGATGCACAAACTTGGTAAATTTTTTCGTTCATCCATTGATTATATTGAGATAATCTTTGAAAATAATCGGTTGTTTTCATTAGACATTTCTAGAAAAGAGGGAGTAATTAATTGATAATGGATAATTGATAATTGATAATTGATAATTACCTCTGGTTAAAACAGTTACGGAATTGAATATAAGGAAATATCCTAGCACTTTTTTTCCCTTAAAAGGGGAGGCTTTAAACCAGGATTATTTAATTATTAATTATTAATTATTAATTATTCGGTAAGAACGTAGTAGGGAGGTTGTATGCAACGTCCGTACAAAGTAGGGGGAAATAATTGATGAATAACAGTGGGATAATTGATTTTATTTTTTATTCAGGACTTATGCAAATTGACTTTTAAACCACCATCTGTAGGGGCAAATGGTATTGGCTATCGCTAAAGGGGAAAGTTTTTTTATCACTAATTATCCAGACATAATATTACTGCGTAATCTAAAATCCGGTTATATAGTCAGGACTTACGGAAAGGCACTATTTATAGAGTAAAGTAACTGTTGGACAATAGTTTTGAGCGCTATATATAGCGTATCTGCGTAAGTCCTAATAGTATACGTGGATAATTCTATAATTACTTCAATATCCAATCTGGGTGCATCTCAATGTATGAATAAAACCAAAAATTTATCCCTTTTAGGCAACAGGGAATAGGGAATAGGGAATATATAGGAAAAAAGTATTTTTGCTTGCGATGAGATGCACCCTCTAATCTCCCCTACTCCCTGACCTAATCCGTATATCCGTGCCATAATCCGTGTGAGCCACTCCCTGACTCCCTGACTCCTAATTAAATAATTGGTTGATGAATTTCTCCTAACATTACTTTGGCTTTAGCTCCGGTAACTTCTGGCAAATTACTGGGAATTTCTAAAGAACGCCAATAAGCTAAAACTGCAAAGGCGATCGCTTCTTTAAAATCTACATCTACACCTACTTCAGCAGTGGTAATTACTGGAATTGGTACTAATAAATTCTGTATCCGTTCTTTTAAATATAAATTATGACTACCACCACCACATAATAATATTTGATCTGGTAAATTTGGCAAAAAATTTCGATAGCTATGATTAATAGAAGCTGCTGTTAATTCTGTGAGAGTTGCTAGTATATCAGCAGCACTTAAATTATAATTTTCTCCATCAGCAAGACAGTTAAATAAATAGTCTTTGCCAAATAATTCTCTACCTGTAGATTTTGGTGGTTTTTGTTGGAAAAAGTCTTGTTTTAACCATTTTTCTACTAAGTCTTGACATGGTATTCCACTGGCTGCCCATTCTCCATTTTTATCGTAGGTTTTCCTACCTTGAGAAAGGTGTTGTACTGCTAAATCTAATAGTGTATTACTCGGACCTGTATCCCAACCTAAAATACTATTTTTGAGGTATGGTGATTTTTGACTTTTAATATAAGCGACATTTCCTATTCCACCTAAATTTTGAATGCAGCGATTATATTCAGGGTGGCTCAGTAAATGAATATCTACACAAGGAACTAAGGGTGCACCTTGACCTCCTGCAGCAATATCAGCAGCTCGAAAATTACTAATAGTGGGAATACCTGTGATGTTAGCAATTACTTCACCACGTCCTAACTGAAGGCTATAACCTAATTGTTGAGATGGTGGACGGTGATAAACAGTTTGACCGTGAGAGCCAATAATTTCTGCTTTTTGATCGCTTTTTTGATTAATTGTAAATGCTGCTTGGGCAAATTCTTGGGCAATAGCATCATCAAGTTCTGCCAATTCAGCTATTGACAGAGATGCACCGCCACAAACACTAAGAATTTGGGAGCGTAATTTTTCTGAGTAGGGATAAGTAGTTGCTGCTAGCAGTTCAACTTTTAAATTTGTTTGACCACCAGCAACATCAACTAAAGCTGCATCTATACCATCGACAGAAGTGCCACTAATCAAACCAATAATTTTGGTCATTTTTCATTACCAACAATGACAATTACTACTGTGATATTATCGCGACCTCCTCGATCTTTAGCTGCATCTACAAGTTCTTGAGCAATAGGTTCACAATCATCACTAGAACTTAACATGGGGGCAATTACCGTGTCAGATAAATCTTCTGTTAATCCATCACTACAGAGTAATAGGCGATCGCCTGTTTGAATATCAATAGATAAGGTGTCTACTTTACCCATATCTTTCCTACCTAAACATTGAGATAGTACATGACGCCAAGGATGTACTCTAGCTTGTTCGGGAGTTAAAGCATTCTGTCTCACTGCTTGAGCTACCCAAGTTTGGTCTTCTGTAATTTGTTCTAAGTTTTGGTCTCGAAGTCGATAGAAGCGAGAGTCACCTACATTTGCACACCAATGTTCTTGTTCTCGGAAGATAACAACTACTGCGGTGGTGCCCATATCTGAACGTTCTGGGTTTTCTAGTTGGTCGTATAAAATGGCTTCATTGGCTTTGAGAAAAGCATCTTCTAACAATTTTGATGATTCTATAACATCCTGCCAATGGCTAACAAGATAATTTTTAATTACTTCCGCAGCAATTCTACTAGCTTCTTGGCCACCTGCATGTCCTCCCATACCATCAGCAACAATAAAAAATCGTCCTTCAGGGTCTATGTAATAAGAATCTTGATTAACTGAGCGAATACAACCTTTATCAGTAGTGCCTGCGAAATTCAATTTCATAGAGTTTAGTTGAAGGCTTTTTGTCCCATTTTGATGTTTATTATCCACCTAATATATTTAATATCCCAATTTTTATATACTTTACTTTTATTTTAGCACTACAATGTTGCTAATTAATACAGTATATATCTTGCCATAAAATTATTTTATTGATAAGTTTTATCTAATCGTGTTAATGCAAACATCTTATGCAAAATAATAGTTGTATGAATCCCTAATAAATGGCAAGTCAAATAAACCATTTATTAAGGATATAATTTAGCAAAATTTGTGATTGAGTATTAATAAATTTGTTGGAAAATCAACTCACAGCTATTATTCCTAAATTGGCTCTAAATAATACCATTTCTCAAAAATTTTTCTACATTTTCTTGAGTAAGGGAGTAGGTAGGGATGTTGCATGCAACGTCCGTACAGGGAGAAATAAACATAAGAATAATTAACATTAACGGAGTTGTTAATTAGCAAAAAGGGACTTTGTCTGTATTAATTATTTAGGGCTTGCTGATTAAATCTAAAAGCATTGAAATATAAAGAATTTAGCCTTTTTGGGGTCGAAAAAAGTACCTGGTATCACGTCTAAAACGCTCATGCATGGGGCGTATTTTAGGTTCAAAGTTGGGCAGAAAAATCATTCTGACAATTCTTACTCCTACTTCCTCGCTCCCGACCCATTTCTCCTGTCTCCAGTATAGATGTCTTCCCCTCCTGGGAGGAGTTAGGGGTGGGTTGTCTCCTACCCCAGCAAAAAGACTTTATTCAGCAAACCCTATTTAATAAATGAAGCGTCACCTTAGTATAGCATTAATGCATGAGAATTGGTATAATAAAAGTTTTTTTGACTTGAAGAAGGAGTCTGAATCAATTAGTGGTATTCAGACCCGCAACTAATTGAGTACCAGCAAATCATCAAACTTAGTGGGGATATTAAACCCATTTATTTATCAAAATAATTGGGTCGCGCAACCCCGCTTTGATTGGCGAAATCTTTTTGGAGACTTGCTCAGATCCCCGTTATAAAAACAACTTCTGACTTCTGAGGACTGACTCCTGAATTCTTTCTCGATCAATCATGGAATTAACTGTTGAATTCGTGCCAAAGGAATTTCCACCCATTCAGGACGATAATTCAGTTCATAATCAAGTTCATAAACAACTTTTTCTAAGAGATAAACATCTAAAAGTACCTGTATTTCCTCTTCAGTTTTTGGCAAGAATGAACTTGACATTGTATTGTTGAGGTAAGCTTTTAAAAAAGATATGCTCACCCAGCTATACCAAAATGTAGACCATTGTTCCATGGCAAGCAAATTTTCAGGACGAATCATTCCATTTTTAATTTCTTCCTGGAGAGCAACGTTAGCTGCATAATAAAATGACTCTAACATTATTGCTATATCTCGAAGTAAGGAACGCTTCATGCGACGTTCATTTAAAGGTCGAACACCTTCCCCTTCAAAATTAACAACTACAAAATCTTTACCTGTAAATAAAACGTTTTCTAAATGATAATCTCCATGGCAACGAGTACGCATCGCAGTAATTTTTCGTTCTACGACAGAACCTAAATGTGTCATAATTTGGTCCTGACGATTAATTACATTTTTCGCTAATTGTTGTTTATCTTGTGAAAATCCTGATAGGTGTTTTTTCAGCTTTAATAAAATTCTTCCTGTCTGGTTTCTCATATACTGATAAACCGACCTTTGATAAAAAGGTGTAAACTGTTCGGGAGCAAAATTTGGATTCTCTAAATCAGAAGCTAAGGCATGATGAATATTTCCTGTAACTTTGCCTAAATTTTCAGCGAAACTTATATAAGAACCAATCAGGTCGGAGACTTCTTCAGTGATTTCAATATTTAAAGCATTATTAACAGTAATCTGAGGAATTTCTAACTCATTTACAGAGGTTTGTTCCACCATTATTCTATCAAAATAATCCCTCAAAATATCAGAAGTATAAGACCAACAATCCATTGCTTCAGGAATAAATTGTTCTAATATACCAATGGTTATTAAATTAGTTCCCTGTTGGTGATATTCCAGATATCCTGCTATTTGAGAAATATTTCCTGAAATTTCTGAGTTTTGAGACCTAGATTTATTTGTCAAGAAGTTGCCAACTTCTAAATCTGGATTAATACCAATTTCTAGTTTTCGTAATAACTTAAGCATTAATCCTGTACCGAAATTAATCAGAGTTTTATCATGTTTTTCTGAGGAAATCTGAGGATTAATATTCCCTGTATTTGTCTGCATCATCTCTGCTAATACATCGTTAGATTTTCCTCGAATAACACCTTTATTTCCGTGATATTTTTGGTTTTGGGCGATGGCATCAAAAGGCATATTTAAAAAATCTCTATCTCCCAACACATCAAACAAAATTCCAGGCTTTTCTTGCTGCTGCATTTGCAACTCTGCAACAATCTGTTCCCGAGGAATTTGAGGAGTTATTTCTGTGGGAATTAAATAGCTCAAACCAATCAAATATGTTTCTGGCGACCCCTCTGTATAATTAAATTCTAAAAATATTAAAGCAGTTTCTTTTTGTTGATAATCAATAGGAATAACTTCTGTAATTTCTGTAGATTGAATCACCTTATTTTTACCTCCAAACCAAGGGAAGCTGCTCAAATAATTAGGTAAAGTTGACTCTAATCTACTCTTGATTTCTGCCTGAGAAAATATATCTTTCCAATTACCTGCTACGGTCAAAACAGGAAGTTTACTTAGAGGTTTTGGAGTCTCAATATAAGTTTGTTGTGGTTGTAAAGTAAACCAGTAAAAAGCATAAGGACTTAAACTAAAAAAGTATGGATGCTCTTCAATAGCTGGAAACTTAGTTCTACCAAAAATTTCCACAGGAACCATACCATTAAAAGCTGATAAATCTAACTCTACTACTTGCACGAAACGAGAGAGATTAGCTACTACTAAAATATGTTGACCAGCATAAGTACGAGTAAAAGCCAAGACCTTCCTATTTTCCGGATGCAACAACTCAAAGGAACCCCGTCCAAAAGCTTGAAAACGTTCCCTGGTAGAAATCAAACGCTTCATCCACCACCACAAAGAATTAGAATTAGCCTGTTGAGCCTCCACATTAATTGTTTCGTAATGGTATTCAGGGTCAACAATAACAGGAGCATATAACTTTTGTGGATTTGTACGACTAAAACCAGCATTCCGGTCCGCAGTCCATTGCATCGGAGTCCGTACACCATTGCGATCGCCCAAATAAATATTATCTCCCATACCTATTTCATCACCGTAATACAAAACCGGAGTCCCAGGTAAAGACAACAACAAACTATTCAGCAACTCTATTTGCCGACGGTCATTTCCCAATAGAGGCGCTAAACGGCGACGAATACCCAAATTTATTCTAGCCTGTGGGTCTTGAGCATAAGCCTTATACATATAATCTCGGTCTTCATCGCTCACCATTTCCAGAGTCAACTCATCATGGTTACGCAAAAACAAAGCCCATTGACAGTTATTAGGAATAGAAGGAGTTTGTTTGAGAATATCAGAGATTGGAAAATTATCCTCCATCCGCAAAGCCATAAATAAACGAGGCATCAAAGGGAAATGGAAATTCATGTGACATTCATCTCCCGCCCCATAATATTTAGCCGCATCTTCAGGCCATTGATTAGCCTCTGCTAATAACATTCGGTTGGGATATTTGGAATCTATGTGCCCCCGTAACTTTTTCAGAAAGACATGGGTTCCTGGCAGGTTTTCGCAGTTAGTACCCTCTTCAACACAAAGATAGGGAACCGCATCAAGGCGCATTCCATCAACCCCCATGCTCAACCAAAAGTCTGCCAACTCTAAAACAGCATCTTGTACCGCAGGGTTTTCGTAGTTTAGGTCTGGTTGATGATAAAAAAAGCGATGCCAATAGTAAGCTTGAGCTACAGAATCCCATGCCCAGTTAGAATTTTCAAAGTCTTGGAAAATAATCCGAACTTCTGGGAATTTATCAGCACTATCACTCCAAACATAAAAGTCTCTTTCTACACTACCTTTGGGAGCGCGACGTGCTCTTTGAAACCAAGGGTGTTTGTCAGAAGTATGGTTGACTACAAGTTCGATAATGACCCGAATTCCTCTGTCATGGGCAGCATCTAGAAGTTGTTGAAAGTCTTCTATGTTGCCGTAGATGGGGTTAATACTTCTATAGTCAGCAATGTCATAACCATCGTCTCTGAGGGGAGAGGGAAAAAATGGTAGAGTCCAAATTGCTGTTACTCCCAGGTCTTGCAAATAGTCTAATTTTTCTGTAAGTCCCTGAAGGTCTCCAATACCGTCACCGTTACTATCAGCGAAAGCTCGAACTGGTACTTCATAAATTATGGCGTCTTTGAACCAAAGTGGGTCGTTTTTTAGCATGGGGTAAGGCTTTTTCTTTTGTTGAGGATTCCTGGTAATTATAGCTGAAAGGGAGATGGGGAGATGGGGAGGTGGGGTGATAGGGAGATGGGGTGATAGGGAGATGGGTGTATTTTCTAATTATTGTGTATAGAGCAATAGTCAGATTTGACAATTAATTTTCTGTGAGTGGAGGAAATTTTAGGTAGAGAGATACGCTCAAATTCTGTCAAAGATTTTTCAGATTATTTTCTTTTACTATCCTGACAGAAACAACAATCTGGGTATTACTGATTAAAGTAAAACTGCAAGAATTTTTGAAATAAAATCAAATTTCTATTTGGTATTATTTCACCTTTCTCAGTTTCCTTGCTTTCTAGGTTTGATGTTCTACTGTTGCGTATGTCGCAATAGTGAAATTTAACAATTAATTTTTCGATTCTTGATTTACTAATAATTTGTTTGTGACTAGAGGAAATTCTAGGTAGAGAGACAGTCAAATATTTTCTGGGGTGTGGAAATCAACTGTCAGTTTCCTGACTTTTTAGGTTTGATGCTCTACTGTTGCGTATGTCGCAATAGTCAGATTTAACAATTAATTTTTCGATTCTTGATTTACTAGCAATTTTTCTGTGACTAGAGGAAATTCCGAGTAGAGAGATAGTCAAATATTTTCTGTCAGTGGAAATAAAGTCTGAGTTTCCTTACTCTCTAGGTTTGATGTTCTACTATTGCGACATACGCAATAGTCAGATTTAACAATTAATTTTTCGATTCTTGATTTACTAGCAATTTTTCTGTGACTAGAGGAAATTCCGAGTAGAGAGATAGTCAAATATTTTCTGTCAGTGGAAATAAAGTCTGAGTTTCCTTACTCTCTAGGTTTGATGTTCTACTATTGCGACATACGCAATAGTCAGATTTAACAATTAATTTTTCGATTCTTGATTTACTAGCAATTTTTCTGTGACTAGAGGAAATTCCGAGTAGAGAGACAGAGTTAGATATTTTCTTAGATATAGAAATCAGCTCTCAGTTGCCTTGCTGTCTATTTTATTTTCTAGTCCGGAAATAAACAAATACATTAGATAGATATTAGTAATAAAGTAAAACGGCAACGGCAAAATAAAAGCTCAGTTGCCATAAATGTTTTTTGGCGGAAAACATTATTTTACTGCAACCTAGCTTGGTTATTAACAGGAAAAAATCAATGAAAAATACGAATCACAACAACAAAGGTTGGATTCTAGCAAAGCTAGTATTGCCTTTGATTACGTCTGTAACTGTGTGTTTACTAACTTCATCAACTACATCAATTGAAATAGAGATATGTGATGTACCAGTGAAGTTTGAGGTAAGGAGGGAAAGCTTATTGAAATAATAGACCAATCTTTTGCTAAAGTAAGTTCGTAATTAGCATTTGAGGGTGTACTTCTCATAAAGGTACACCCATTTATTATGTGATTTTGTTGACTCGTATTTGTTACAGACATATCAAGTTTTTCATGATTTAAAGTCGCAATACTATCATTAATACTCATTAATACGGAAAGTATACTAAAACTTCCGGACTAATAACTAATAAATTTTCTGTGAGTCGAAAAATTCTGGGTAGAGAGACAGAGTTAGATATTTTCTTAGATGTAGAAATCAACTCTGAGTTACCTTGCTCTCTAGGTTTGATGTTCTACTATTGCGTATGTAGCAACAGTGAGATTTTACAATTAATTTTTCGATTCTTGATTTACCAACAATTTTTCTGTGACTAGAAGAAATTCCGGGTAGGGAGAAATAGAGTCAAATATTTTCTGGGATGTAGAAATCAACTCTCAATTTCCTTGCTCTCTAGGTTAGATGTTCTACTATTGCGTATGTCGCAACAGTCAGATTTAATAATTAATTTTTCGATTCTTGATTTACTAATAATTTTTCTGTGACTAGAAGAAATTCCGGGTAGGGAGAAATAGAGTCAAATATTTTCTGGGATGTAGAAATCAACTCTCAATTTCCTTGCTCTCTAGGTTAGATGTTCTACTATTGCGTATGTCGCAACAGTCAGATTTAATAATTAATTTTTCGATTCTTGATTTACTAATAATTTTTCTGTGACTAGAAGAAATTCCGGGTAGGGAGAAATAGAGTCAAATATTTTCTGGGATGTAGAAATCAACTCTCAATTTCCTTGCTCTCTAGGTTAGATGTTCTACTATTGCGTATGTCGCAACAGTCAGATTTAATAATTAATTTTTCGATTCTTGATTTGCTAATAATTTGTTTGTGACTAAAGGAAGTTTCCGGTAGAGAGATAGTCAAATATTTTCTGGGATGCAGAAATCAACTCTGAGTTTCCTTGCTCTCTAGGTTTAATGTTCTACTGTTGCGTATATCGCAATAGTCAGATTTAATAATTAATTTTTCGATTCTTGATTTGCTAATAATTTGTTTGTGACTAAAGGAAGTTTCCGGTAGAGAGATAGTCAAATATTTTCTGGGATGCAGAAATCAACTCTGAGTTTCCTTGCTCTCTAGGTTTAATGTTCTACTGTTGCGTATATCGCAATAGTCAGATTTAATAATTAATTTTTCGATTCTTGATTTGCTAATAATTTGTTTGTGACTAAAGGAAGTTTCCGGTAGAGAGATAGTCAAATATTTTCTGGGATGCAGAAATCAACTCTGAGTTTCCTTGCTCTCTAGGTTTAATGTTCTACTGTTGCGTATATCGCAATAGTCAGATTTAATAATTAATTTTTCGATTCTTGATTTGCTAATAATTTGTTTGTGACTAAAGGAAGTTTCCGGTAGAGAGATAGTCAAATATTTTCTGGGATGCAGAAATCAACTCTGAGTTTCCTTGCTCTCTAGGTTTAATGTTCTACTGTTGCGTATGTCGCAATAGTCAGATTTAATAATTAATTTTTCGATTCTTGATTCACTAATAATTTTTCTGTGACTAGAGGAAATTCTGGGTAGAAATATAGTCAAATTCTTACTTTTGACTTTTGACTTTTGACTTCACCAAAGACTTCAGTGAAACAACAGCCATATTGTTACAATATTTAACAACCTTTATAAAAAAAATCTGAAATTTTATGAATCTGGAAAAAATATCATCTAATACCCAAAAAGAATATTTGAATTCACATACTAAGAAATTAGACACATTAGAAATAGAGGCAATGCCAGTGACAAATATAAATATGGTTAAGTCTCAAGATTATTCAAAACCAGTAGAAAATAATGCTCTACGCTATGACCCAGAAGCAATCACAGCCTTCTACAGTAAACGCCCTTTGCCAGTATGGAAAAGACGCATCAGTGTTTTATGGACTTTTTTATCATTTGCTTTTAGCTTGTGGTTGGACAAAATTACAGGTAATGCCACTAAAAATGAACCAAAACGGGCAATTAGGTTAAGAGAAATTTTGACAAATCTAGGTCCTGCTTTTATTAAGGTGGGACAAGCACTATCTACTCGACCAGACTTAGCTTCTCCCACATATTTAGAAGAGTTGACTAAATTACAAGACCAATTACCCCCTTTTCCTAATGAATTAGCCTATCGTTTTATAGAAGAAGAATTAGGTTTCCGTCCAGAAGAAATTTATGCAGAATTAACACCTAATCCCATTGCTGCAGCTTCTCTTGGACAAGTTTATAAAGGCAAACTTAAAACAGGCGAAGCAGTAGCGGTAAAAGTACAACGTCCTGGTTTAGCGGAAAATATTGCTTTAGACATTTATATATTAAGAACACTAGCTATTTGGACACATAAAAGTATTAAGCGACTCCGCAGTGACTTAGTAGCTATTATGGATGAGTTTGGGGCTCGAATATTTGAGGAAATGGACTACACTCAAGAAGGTCGTAATGCGGAAAAATTTAAGCAACTTTACGGTCATCTTCCAGATATTTATGTTCCTAAAATTTATTGGCAATATACAGGTCGTCGTGTATTAACAATGGAGTGGATAACGGGTACTAAATTAACTAATTTGGAAGCTGTAAAAGCTAAAAATATTGATGCTAAATATCTGATAGAAATTGGTGTGCAATGTTCTTTGAGACAGTTATTAGAACATGGTTTTTTTCATGCCGATCCTCATCCTGGTAATTTATTGGCTAGTCCAGAAGGTAAGTTGGTTTATCTAGATTTTGGCATGATGAGTGAGGTCAAACCTTATCAGAGATATGGTTTATTAGAGGCAGTTGTACATTTGGTAAATCGTGATTTTGAAGCTTTGGCTCAGGATTATATTAAGCTGGAATTTTTGACTCCTGATACTGATGTAACTCCAATTATTCCTGCCTTAGCTGGTGTGTTTAATAATGCTCTTGGTGCTAGTGTGGCAGAACTTAATTTTAAGAGTATTACAGACCAGTTATCAGCTTTAATGTATGAGTATCCATTTACTGTGCCTGCTTATTATGCTTTGATTATTCGTTCTTTGGTAACTTTGGAAGGTATTGCGATTAATGTCGAACCTAATTTTAAGGTGTTGAGTAAAGCTTATCCTTATGTGGCAAAACGTTTATTAACTGACCCAGCTCCTGAGTTAAGAACTTCTCTGAAAGATTTACTTTTTAAGGATGGTGATTTTCGTTGGAATAGATTGGAAAATCTATTAAGAAATGCGAGTAATAGTGAGGATTATGATATTAGCAAGGTATTAGACCAAGCTCTAGATTTCTTATTATCTGAACGTGGTGATTTTATTAGGGTACGTTTAGTCGAAGAATTGATTAATAGTCTTGACTTAGCATCCAGAAATACTTTTTCTAATGTGAGAAATAGAGTGGGTGAATTGTTGGGTATGAAAGAAGAAAAACCGACCAGAATAGCATCTACAAATTCTCCAGAAGAAAAAAGAGCAGAGCATATTCAACGTATTTGGCAAATTATTCAAGATACTCCTGGTTTTGATGCTATGCAGTTAGCGCAATTAGTACCAAATTTGTTGGCTAAACCAGAAATGCAACAGATGGGGCAACAAGTGGCAAGTGGTTTGACTCAAAGGGCGATCGCTCGTTTAATTCGTCAAGTGTTATTATCTCCAGAGCATTCTAATGGTAATGGTAATGGTGATAAACCAGATACTAAACCTCAACTTTCTTTGCCTATTCCAAGGTAAGTTGATTAATTATTTAATAGTTAATTATTATTAGTTGTTAGTAGGAAAAGTTTTTACTGGCAACTAATTTTTTTTTCAAAAAATGGAGCCTTGATTGAGCAATATAGCGCTGTGCGCAGGCAACAGGCAACAGGCAATAGGCAACAGGGGAAATAAATTGCTCATAATATAAGACTTTTAGCTATTTGGCCTCTCCTGCAATTTGTAAAGATACCAGCGCTCATTGCTATAATACCAATTTGATAAGTGTTTTTTACAAATAGTAGAAGTAAGGAAGAAGGAAGAAGGAAGAAGAAGGAAATATTTTAAAAAAGGTAAAAACGATATAAATAACTATCTAAAATCCACGATAGTCACTATTTTTAAGAATATCTGATAGAGAGGCACTTTTCATAGCATTCTTTTTTAAAATTGGTATAATACAAATTTAATTTAATTAGGGCTTACTGATTAACTGTCAAATCCTTTATCTGTCAATACTTGATGATTTTTAGAGTTAAAAAAGGTGCAAGGTTTTTGGTCTAAAAAGCTAAAAAAGTTAGAGTTTTGAGTAGATAAGGATAGAAAAATCAAGGGATATTTATTCCTCCTAAATCCTCTAAATTCTGAATTATGAGTTCAGAATTATAAATCCTGAATTATATCCTCAACTATAAGACTTTTTTAGCAAACCCTAATTAGGGCTTGCCGATTAAATCTAAAAGTCTTTATAGACAAAGTTTTCAGCCTTTTTAAGTATCAAAAAATGCGAGGTTTTAGGTGGTAATGGTTCAAAAATGAGTGGATTTTGGTCAAGAGTTGAGCAGAAAAATCAACGGACGATTCTTCCTACTATTTCCTCTATAGTTCCCATTTCTCCTGTCTGCTGTCTCCTGTCTCTTACCCGAGCAAAAAGACTTTCCATACGCAAACCCTAATTAGTATCTTTCTAAAGAGGAGAAGGCAAAAGGCAAAAGGCAGAAGGATTAAAAAAGAGTTGGAAAAAGTATCTTTTCATAACTGGAATTAGTATAAAATTTAAACTCCACTATACAGTAGATAAATTATATTATCGGGAATTAAACAAAGCAAAAATGAACATTTATCAAAAATCATTCAAGCTAATTTTAGCGGGAGAGACAAACATTCCTGCAATGATTAACGCTATTATTGGAGCTACCCTTCAAGCGCGAAATGATACTAAAAATAGCGATTTAATTTTTGGTCAAGTATAGATTTTTCATTCAGAACAATCATTACAAGCTTTGACAACTTCAGTAGATTGGTAAGAATATCTAAGCAACTATAAAATTTATTCAACAAGTTTAGTACATCATGTCAAAAAAATAGAAGATTCTAATGTTGATACATTTAGGGATTTTGTAGAGCAACTACGAAAAAATTTAACCCTTTTGATAACCCACAAAACTATATTGACTTGACAGGTGGTATTTCATCTCTTAAGTCTATACTTGCTGTTTTTGCTTATGTACTTGATATAGAAAATATTTATTCGTTGGAAATAGATTTTTCTAAAGATTCAGGTATAGCGCTGTGCGCAGGCAACAGGCAACAGGCAACAGGCAACAGGGGGAATAAATTGCCGATAATATAAGACTTTTAGTTATTTGGCCTTTCCTGCAATTTGTAAATATACCAGCGCTCATTGCTATACTAGAAAAAAGCAAGCTAGTCTTTTTTACCATGATTTAGAAAAAGCAGGCGTAAGTATAAAGTATCGCAAATTTCCTCCGATAAGGGAGTTTGATAATTTCGGAAAATTAAATTACACAGAAGTTTTACGCCATCGCTCAAATATTAACTATCTTGTAAATTGCCTAACAAATTTATTACCTTCTGGATTTGATATTGAACATTTACGAGAATCGCTTTTCTCTGGGGTAAATTCTCGCCTAATTGGTGAAGTAACTGAAGAAACCTATAGTTATCGTCATTCTATTTTTTCTTTCTCTGCTGGAGTTGAAGAAGTCGCAAATATCATTTTAACGATTATAAAAAGTGCTGATTTGGAAAACAAAACACTAGGAAAAAAGTTAGATGAAGTGCGAAATATTTTTTCTCAAAATCCAAAATACTTCGTTAATACTGAAATACTAGAACATATCACTAGACTAATCACTTCAGTACGAAATGATATTGCTCATCCTTCTTCAGAAAATAGTTATTCAAAGGATATAATAGCTATTCAATCTCGCTTGTCTTCTCAGTTAGCATTTGCATTTCTACAATTTATCACTAAAACACTAAGTTCTTTTCTAGATAAAAAGTTTCAACTTGTAAATGTTCAAATTCTAGAAACTCCAACAGATAAAAATCAGACAATTTTTTATTTTGGGTTTGATGGTGATTTTAGAGGTGACTATTTAGAAATGGCGTTTGAAAAATCAAATGAAGATGAAGTAAGAGAACGAAGTCATATAGTACATGAAGTTATTGGAGAGTTGAAAAAGTTAATCTACAAAGCAACAAAAGTGTACTTTTTGCAGAAGGAGATAATATTCTATTTAAAGCACCTTATCAGGTAATACCATTTCTCTGTAACAATGCGCTTAATAATTGTTGCTCAGACCTTATTAAACTGACTATTCTCATCTTTATATTAAGTGCAAATTCATGGATAAATGGTATAAGTTTACTAAAGGATTTACAGAGAATTTACAAATAGAGAACTGGATTAACTGGCACTATAGGATATGGTAAAACATTACCTGAAGTTGCTTTGGCAATGCGTCTATCTAAAGCTCAAGGTGGAGGTAACATTATGGGTATAGCTTTAAAAAATTAGAAATAGAGAATTAGCAAAAATTAATTACAGCCTAAAGTTTTCTAATTAATCTAATTTTCAGTAAAGACTGTATTCTAATTGAATTTTTTGACATTTTAATCTAACTATTTTTTATATAACAATCCTAAATAGGTTGTGAAAAATATTATTATAGTTAATAGGCACTATAACTATTCCAAAAAGATATAGATTTTTGCAAGAGTAGAGAACAGGAAACAGAGAATATATTTTCGCAATCAAGATACGAAAAATGATTTTGTAAGTGACTTTTACAACTTTAGCTTATCTTAAATAAAGAGCAAGTTGATTTTCTGTAGATATAGCAATCCTAAATAGGTCGTGACAAATCAAAAAGTAAATAAAAAAACTGAAACTCTTACCTGTTCCCTGTTCCCTATTCCCAGTTAAGTGTTCCCTAAAAAGCAGTAAGATTTTTGACACGAATAAAATAGGATTGCTATATCTATTAAAAATCCTTTATATTCTGACTCGCTGACTCCAGCAATTCTTGCTCCTAACCAACACTAAAATATCACAAATGAAATTAGGATGACTATATAACTATGGTAAAACAACTAACCTCTAAAAAACGTGCTGAAGCTCTAGATGCTCTACGAGGATTTGCTATTTTAATGATGGTATTATCAGGCATAATTCCTCGTGATGGAACACTTCCTACTTGGATGTATCATGCTCAAACACCACCACCAAATTATGTATTTAATCCTAATATTCCTGGATTAACTTGGGTAGATATTGTTTTTCCAATTTTCTTATTTGCAATGGGAGCATCTATACCCCTAGCTTTATCTCGATTAATAAATAAAGGGTGGCGATACATTTCAATATTTTTATTCATCCTGAAAAGAGGATTTTTGTTGGGAACTTTTGCTATAGTGCTTCAACATTTTCGACCGCACATTATTAATAATGCAGAGGAAATTCCGGAAAAGTGGAAACTTGCTTTATTGGGATTTTTAATCCTATTTTTAATGTACAGTCGTTTGCCAAAATTTATCCCCAAATTTCTCAATCAATTTATGAGTATAGCTGGGTGGAGTATATGTATTTTAATTCTGAGTAGATTAACATATCCAGATGGTAGTAACTTTTCATTAGAACGCAGTGATATTATCCTCATCGTTTTAACTAATATGGCTGTTTTTGGTTCGATAATTTGGTTATTTACTCAATCTAATTGGTGGTTACGTTTAGGATTATTGGGAATATTATTAGGGCTAAGATTTTCTGCTGCTGATGATGGATGGGTAAAAGATTTTTGGTTTAACTCTCCTTTGCCTTGGATTTTTAGATTTGATTATTTGAAGTACTTATTTATCGTCATTCCAGGTACTATTAGCGGAGATTTAATTTTAAAATGGATGAGAAATAATGAAAGTAGCGATCGCGATTCGACATTAGAAAAATGGCCAGCTAGTCGTTTTTTTATTATTGCAGTATTAATGCTTACTATTGACTTGGTATTATTGATTGGGTTACAATCTAGGCTAGTTTTAGAAACAACTTTAATCAGCGGAGTTTTATGTGCTTCTGGTTGGTTATTATTCCAGCAACCAAGTAATCAGATAGAAAATTTACTCAATAAACTTTATGGTTGGGGAATTTATTGGCTAGTATTAGGATTAGCTTTTGAACCTTTTCAAGGTGGAATTAAAAAAGATAGTGCTACTCTAAGCTACTTTTTCATTACTACAGGAATGTCTATTTTTTTGTTAATTCTATTCACTGTTGTTAGAGATTATTTTCAGCAAAAAAGTATTCTCAAATTATTTATCTATAATGGTCAAAATCCAATGATAGCTTATGTGGTTTTTGGTAACTTACTCTTACCTATCTTGAAATTAACTGGATGGTATGAAAAAATTGCACAAATGACTCAAACAACAAGGTTAGGATTATTAACGGGATTTATTTATACATTAATAGTGGCATTAATTGTAAGTATTTTTAGCAAATTAAAGCTTTTTTGGAGGACTTAAAAACAGCAAAAAAAAACTAAAATATTATCGGTCATTTTATAGATGTAGTAATTTCCTGTGGAGTCAGGTAACAGAGATGGGATAATGGGTCGGCATAAACAAACCTGGTAGTGTAAAAAAAGAGGAAACAAAAAATATTTCCAATTTTTAAGTTTCAAAGAAATAGTATTGACAAATTATTTGACTTTTTCTAATACCAATTTTATGTAAGGCTGCACTTGAATCAGTTAGTCTCCTGGGTCGGAAGTGCGAAATTCAGGTGTATGATGGAGGACTCAGATCCGCCACAAAGGTGTACCACTAATTTTTTTAAATATACTGAGAGTCTTGAACCTAATATTAAAATAAATATAGATAATTATGAAATTAATTCATTTATCTCTGTCGATCTACGGTCAATTCAAAATTGAATCTTATTCTATACAGCTTTATTTTAATTGGGTATTAAAATATTACTACTTGTACAGTACTACCAATATTTATTAACAAGAGAAGGAGGATTTTATGAGTAGTATAATTCCTGTTATTTTCGTATGGTTTATCACATTATTTGGAGCTTGTGTAGGTATTATCATTGGAGGTACTATTGGGGGAATTGTTGGTGCAATTACTAATTTAATCACTAAATTTAGATGCACGATGAGAATATTCAATGCAGCAACTTTTACTTCACTTTTTAGTACGTTCATTTTTATAGTTGTAGCTCATCAAAAAATTCAACCTCTAAATTGTGCAGATGGTTTAGATGGATTTTATGCCTGTTTCAGTCCACTACTTATCCCTTTTTGGGGAGCAATTATTGGAGGAATATTTGGCTCATTCGTAGGAGTTATAATGGAAATATATACTAAATCTAATAATTAAATTCAAGGGTGTATTGAAATATCTGATATTAATTTTGAATAAATTAGTTTTGAAGAAGGAAGAAAGCTTTAGTTATATCCTAGGAGAGAAGGAAAAAGTGCATGGGGATACTGAAAAATTGCAACTTTACCTATACAAACCCCAACAAGCTTGTAAACAGTGTGACGGTAGTGTATTAAATCCATAAGGGAAAAGATCATTACTTGTATTTCAGATAAAATTGATCTTTGACTCTCTAGTTCAACTTTCAGCCTTTGTGAAATAACTCTACCATTATTTTTCGTATTTCATATCATCTCAAATCAGGTTGAATAACCTCACTTCAATTTAGTAATCATATGAACTATAAAAAAGAACGCTATGAATAATTTCCCTGCTTAAAAGACTGTACTTAGAAATATAGATTTTACTAAAAACAGAGTTTGACTCTAGCTAAATAATATATAGGCTATTCCTACTGACTCCTGACTGTTTGAAACAGCCTAAGTATTTGTAGCAAAAATTTTAGTATTTAATATCAGTAGGGGAAACAAAAAAAATTATACCTGAGTCTTATATGATTTTTTCTTTCCTAACAAACATAATTAATTCTATGAGCAATAACACAATCTCGTCCCTGTTCTTTTGCTTGATAAAGCGCCTGATCAGCATCTATTAATCATGTACGACAGATAATTGTAACGTAGGAATTACGCTACTTACTCCTAAACTTACAGTTACATAAGGACTTACTTTTGAACAAGCGTGAGGTATTTCAAACCTTTTGATTTCTCTCCTAATTAATTCTGCTCTTCGTAAAGCTTCCTTAATATTTGTATTTGGTAATATAACTCCAAATTTTTCGCCACCATAACGACAGACTAAATCTGTAGAAAATTTAGCTACCTTGCTAATAGCTTGAGCAACTTTTTTGAGGTATTTGTCTCCCTCTGGATGCCCATAAAAATCATTATAATATTTGAAATAATCCACATCACAAAGGATGAGAGATAAATATTTTTTGTCTTGTCTAAGTTGCTCCCATTTTTGATGAAAATATTCATCGAATGTACGACGATTAGCCAAAGAAGTTAAAATATCAAAACTGGCAATTAGTTTTAAATTTTGGTTTGCTTTTTTCAGAGCTAACTCAGATTTTTTACGTTGAATTAATCCACCTAACTGAGTTGCCACAGCATTAACTAACTGTATAGAATTTTGATCTAATGTTTGAGAAAATTTCTGGAAAAATACTAAGATAGCTAAAACCTGTTTATCTAGAATAATCGGTATTCCCAATGCAGATTTAATACCTATTTTTTCGGCAATTTTAAAACAAATAAAAACTGAATCTTTTTCCTGATAAATATCTTTTACCCATTCTGTTTGCTGAGAATTCCACACCCTTTGTAGTAAGCTTTCTTGGGAGTTAAAGGTAATAATTTGATGCTGTTGTCGAAATTTTAAAGCTGCTGGTAAAGTACCGTTATTACTATTACTAGAATACCATCCTCTACTAAATTTGAGCATTGTAGCTTCTGGGTCAGGAATCCATGCTTCTCCAAAATCCCAATTCATTGTTTGACAAACTTCTGCTAAAGTTAATTCTAATGCTGATTCAATATTAACTTTTTTAAAAGTCAGCTTAACAAGTATAGCATTTTTAATACTGGTGAGGTAGCTTTGCCTTAGCAATATTCTGAATGCTAATTAGTTATGTAGCAGTAAATAATTTCCGACTGCTATATGAATTTATATTGATTTAGTTAATCATTTTTTCAATCTAATAATTGACTTTTATTTATCAATACTGAGCGACAACACAAGTTGATTTGGAAGCTGACTTTGGTGAAACTAAAGCCACTACATGAGGAACAGGACGTGGAGTATACCTGACTAAAGATTTACCTTCATAAACTAGAGACGTACTAGCTCCAGAATCTAACATAACTGCATCCCGAAATCCTACTTGTGCTAAAAGTTGAGCAAGTTTAACGGAACCAATTCTTTTATAAGATACACCAATGATAGGTTGACCACTACGATGAATACCCCAAAATGCTCGGTGACGAGGTTCGTTGAACTTGAATAATTCACCAAAACTTTCTGGTGGTTGAGGTTGATAATTTCTCACTAAAAATGCAGCTCCCACAAAAGCATCTGTAAAATTTGGCATCTCTGCTTTTATGCCTTTGATTGTATTGTGATTTTCGGGATTAAAAGGAATAAAATTTACTTGATCATCACTAATTAATACTAACGGACGATTCTTTAATTTATTGTTGTCATAGTTATCTCCAGGCACAAATTTTTTTGTATTCTGACTAAAAATCGGACCAATTACTTTGTTAGAATCTAGTTTTTCCAGAGAAAAAAATACTCCATCCACTCCAGCGATCGCCTCGTTTTTTGCCACAATATCTTTAACTTGATACCGACTATCTGCATGAATAGTTATTGGTTTTCCTCCAGAAATTAAAATTAATGGAATTCCTTGAAGAGTTATTTCATTTTTGATAATTTGACCAGTAAAATCAAACCCAAATTTCCAGGGAGGTAATTGTAATCCACCAAAAGTTTTTGCAATTGCCTTTTTTAATCCTGATTGACCAAAGCGGTCTATTGCCAATAAACTTTTTGATTCATTACTAAAGATATTTTTATTATTTTCCATTGTTAGTGCTGCTTCATATCCCGCTACTTTTACCCAAGCACTAACACGTTCATCATATTTACCTTCTGGATAAGTAAAATAGTTAATTTTTATTCCTAATTTTTTCTCTAAAATTTGCTTTGATTTGAAAATTTCTGCTTGTAGTTCTCGGTCAGATAATTTAGTTAAATCTTTGGGATGAGTAACACTATGGGAAGCAATTGTGACTAATGAATTTTTTGCCATTTCTTGCAATTGTGACCAAGTGAGAGTAGAACGACCAACTATTTTGCCTTCTATTTTGTCTGTATATACTGAGAAAACTGCTGGATAATTATATTTTTTGAGTAGGGGATAAACTATTTCATAATGACCAATATATCCGTCATCAAATGTCAGAACTATTGGTTTTTCTGGTAATGCTTCTCCTGTGCGTAAATGCTGAATTAATTGGTCTAAGCTAATGGGTGTTGCTCCACTTTCTTGAATTAATTCAAGATGCTTTTCAAATTGTTTTACTGTGACATCAAAGGAAACTTTTTTCTTGGGCAAAATATCGTGATACATCATTACAGGAACTTTCCCTAATCTTGCTCGTTCGTGAATTGTCGGCCAAGGATTAGGGATGGTATTAGCAGCAACAATTGTTTGTTCTCCCAGTGTTGTAATTAAGTTAGCTAATCCCATTTCTGGATTCGTCATCCAGTTAGAAATAGTTAGTAACTTATTTACTGAATTATCGACTGATATTTCTGATAATTGAATATTGTCATTGTTGCAAGATTTAAGAGATTTCAAATTAGAGGTAGTTTGAGCAACTATTGGTTCTGGCAATAGTCCGATTAATAGAGTTAAACTCAGATATAAACTGAGTCGATTGTGATTGTTAGCCATTTTTAGTCGATTTTTGAAGGAACAGAAAAAGCAAATTTTGGAAAGTTTCCCACAGTTGTCTATAGGATAAAAAATGACAATCTAGTTTGAATTTATCTAAATATTTGAAAAATACCAATAAAAAGAATAGCAGGATTTTTTAGGCAGTTTATCAATATTTTTATTTGTTTTAATCAATGTATAACAGCTAACAAAAATAGGGATTAGTTGTTTAAAAAGAGGTTAACAAGAGATTAATAAAATTGTCAGCATTCAGCCATGGGGGGTCAGCTTTCCTCCTCCGGAGGAACTACGTTAACAGGAATTAGTAGTTTGAGGATTTGAGTAATATTGAGTCGTGAGCAAGTAGCTAATATATCTAATATATTTGGTACTTTTAATTCTGTTAAATCTTTCAACTCTGATTCCTCAAAAAAGGGTAATTAAGTTAATAGCTGATAGCTGACACCTGAATGCTTGCATAAAATTTTATATTTCACACCAAGCTAATCAAACCTTTACTTAAAGTTCAGATATAATTAACCTAATTAATTGTAATTGTGGAGAAAAAAATGAAATTCAACCGTCGTTATTTCCTAATTTCTCTCGGCAGTGCATTAGGATTAGCTTTTAATTCTTGCAAAAATTTTCAGCAAACCAAGACTACAAACGTAGAAAATTTTAAGTCTCAAATTCCCGGCAATCAGACTTTTAATCCCTCAGAAATATCGACTCCATCAACACCCGCTCCTCCAGGAATGTTTGCCCCAAAACAAGGAGATATTCGACTCGTAGTTATCAGCGATTTAAACAGTAGTTATGGTTCCACAACTTACCAACAGCAAGTAGAAAAAACTATTCCTTTAATATCTGAATGGCAGCCAGATTTATTACTTTGTGCCGGTGATATGATTGCCGGACAAAAACTGTCACTTACTGAAGAAAATATTCAAGCTATGTGGAATGGTTTTGACCGTTATATTGTCACACCATTACGTCAAGCAAAACAACCTTTTGCTATTACTATTGGCAATCATGATGCTTCAGGTTATTTCAAAAAATCTGGGGATGGATATAAGTATGAAAAAGAGCGCAGACAAGCACAACTTTATTGGAGCAAACATCAAAATGATTTAAACATAAATTTTTTAGAAGCAGATGGATTTCCTTTTTATTACAGCTTTCTCCATAAAGAAATTTTTTATTTAATTTGGGATGCTTCTATGCTTCGGATTCCTAAACAACAATTAGAATGGGTAGAAAAAAGTCTCGCAAGTAGTCAAGCACAAACAGCAAAAATGCGAATTGTCATGGGGCATTTACCTTTTTATGCTGTTGCTCCTACTAAAAATAAAATTGGTGATGTTTTAGCTAAAGCTGATGAGTTACGAACTATCCTAGAAAAGTATAATGTTCACCTATATATTAGCGGTCATCATCATGCTTATTTTCCTGGTTATAAAGGTAATTTGAAGTTGCTTTATTCTGGTGCTTTAGGTAGCGGTCCGCGTACTTTAATTGGTAGTAACTTATCTCCCAGAAATACTTTGACAGTTGTTGATATTAATCTAGAGGAAAACAAGAGTTTTTATACTACCTATGACATGAATACTTTAGCAGTGGTTAATCCACAGGAGTTACCAGAAAAAATTACAGGTTTAAATGGTTGGGTTTTACGAGAAAAAGAAGTAATGTTGCCTAGTTAACAAAAATTGGGATAATCTGACATACTGTCTATCGAGGTAATTTAAAATTACTTGATTCTAGAGCTTTAGGTGGGGTCCTGCTGTTGATATTAATTTAGAGGAAAACAAGAGTTTTTATGCTACCTATGATCTGGAGACTTTAGTAGTGGTTAACCTACAGGAGTTACCAGAAAAAATTACAGGTTTAAATGGTTGGGTTTTGCCGGAAAAATAAACAATGTTGCCTAGTTAGAAAAAATCAGGAAAATCTAACACACTGTCTATCTAGGTAATTTAAAATTACTTGTTCTAGAGCTTCAGGTAGAAGTCTGCATAATTTAATTAGTACTAACTTATCTCCCAGAAATACTTTGACAGTTATTGATATTAATCTAGAGCAAACCCAGAGTTTCTACACAACAGGTTCTGGAGACTTTAGTAGTGGTTAACCTACAGAAATTACCAGAAAAAATTACAGGTTGAAATGGTTAGGTTTTGCCGGAAAAAGAAACAATGTTGCCTAGTTATAAAAAATCAAGAGAATCTAACACACTGTCTATCTAGGTAATTTAAAATTACTTGTTCTAGAGCTTCAG
>NZ_RCBY01000199.1 GCF_003838195.1 Okeania hirsuta | reverse complement strand
TGCAGGAGGGGCTAAATAGCTAAAAGTCTTATATTATCAGCAATTTATTCCCCCTTCCGGAGCTGTTGCTTTCCGGAGCTGTTGCCTGCGCACAGCGCTATAAGTGGCGGAGTTTACCTGTGGAAAAACAGCAGGAAGTATTAGATTTGGTCGAACAATTTTATAGACAAAATCTGGATATAAATCAGGAAAATATTTATCAACCTAAAACGGAAATGGGTAAAAAATTATGGCAAATTCGTTCTCAAGCACTTGCCAAACAACCTAAGTTACTAACTTGGGATGAAGTTGAGGTCGAAATTAGCGATCGCCGAGGTGAAAGAGAGTGACTTTTACCAAAACTTAGGCTTTGTTGCATGAAAGTAGCGTTCTTAACATCCATTGCGTAGCTTAATTGCTCTGTTTGGCGGTTATTGATGTTCTATTTACTATTGTCCAATAGTTATTGCTCTGCACTGCCAAGCGATCGCTCTGTTTCGTGATTATTGATGTTCTATTTACTATTGTCCAATAGTTAGGGCTGACCGCTCAATTTTCAAAACTTTTACCTGTAAAGGTTTCAGCCTTTTTATTTCCAAGATTAAAGAGAGTAACTTTTACCAAAACTTAGGCTTTGTTGCATGAAAGTAGCGTTCTTAACATCCATTGCGTAGCTTAATTGCTCTGTTTGGCGGTTATTGATGTTCTATTTACTATTGTCCAATAGTTATTGCTCTGCACTGCCAAGCGATCGCTCTGTTTCGTGATTATTGATGTTCTATTTACTATTGTCCAATAGTTAGGGCTGACCGCTCAATTTTCAAAACTTTTACCTGTAAAGGTTTCAGCCTTTTTATTTCCAAGATTGATGTTCTATTTATCTATTGTCCAATAGTTACAGCAGTTTCAGCGCGTTATTGTTGTAGATATGCACAAGCAAGTGCGGCAGCTATATACTTTCATGCAACAAAGCCCAAAACTTATATAGATTAGCGTACTTATTGCAGCATTTAGCAGCAAGGGAAAATCATCAATAACGATCGTATCAAACAAAAATACCATGAACAAACAAAAACAGAAAAGCAACAGTCCCGACAATACTGAAACTGCTACTTCCTGCTATCAAGCTGCTTTGAGAGTGTATACCGAATCTGCCTATCCGTTCTACTAAACTTACCCAAACTTACCCGTGCCGGAATTGCACGCAGCTCTGGAGTTAGCTTCCTGCTTTGCTGACGCAATGCTGCGCAAACACAGAAGACCACTGACCGCAGTCTGTAACTTATCTTCTCCACAGGCTTAAAATCGGCGGGAACTCTACCTACTGATAAGTGAGTATAGTAAATTTTTTCTTAACTGTCAAGTCCTCGCTTTCTAAGCGATCGCCTCTATCTAGAGGTTTTAATTGCAGCAAGAGAGAATCATCAATAATTATCGTATCAAACAAAAATACCATGAACGAACAACGCCTAACAGCATACGCACAAATAATTCAACAACTCTTAGAATGTTCCGAAGACCGAAAGGCAGACTTACTGCAAAACCATCAAGACTTAATCGATAAGGAATTCATCACCTTCATGCAGCAATATGCACAATATCTGGCAGAAGCAGGCAATAAAAATAACGCCCGACGGCTAATGAATATGGCTCAAAAACTAACGCAACGGTTAAATCAATCGCAAAATCCTGTTTCTTACACTACCCTACTGCAACAACTACTACAAGCAGAATCGGAAGTTAGGGCAGGTAAAGCAAACAAAAGCATCGTCTACCAAATTCTAGACAATAACCGACACCTCCTCAATGAAAACCTCGCCCACATCCTGCCACAATACGCATCCGACCTCATCACTAACAACTCTCCCGAAAGTACGGATAATACTGGTGCATTAATCGAAAACCTGAGTTTTCATATTTGGCAGTTTCCAAGGGGAAACAGAAAAGCACAAATAGAAATAGCGATCGCCGGATATTTATTTACGCTCAGTCACCATAAAGAAAACACCAAAGATTGGGCAAAGACTCAATACAACCTAGGATCGACCTACAAAAACAGAATCAAAGGAAATAAAGCCGACAACATAGAATCTGCCATTAAATGCTACCAAGCTGCTTGGAACGTATATACTGAGCCAAAATATCCCCAACAATGGGCAATGATTCAACACTACCTAGGATTAGTCTTCTATAGGAGAATCAAAGGTAACAAAGCCGGAAACATAGAATTGGCCATTGACTACTACCAAAATGCTTTGAGAGTATTAACTGAATCTGACTACCCCCGATATTGGGCAGAGACTCAATACTACCTAGGATCAGCTTACTCTAGTAGAATCAAAGGTAACAAAGCCGATAACATAGAACCTCCTGAAAAAGGTAACAAAGCCGACAACATAGAACCTCCTGAAATTTGCTACGAGCTAAGTGCAAGGACTCAAGACAACCTAGATATAGCATACTTTCGTAGAATCAAAAGTAGAATCAAAGGCAAAACTACCGACAACATAGAATCTGCCATTACCTGCTACCAAGCTGCTTTGAGAGTATTCACCGAATCTACCTATCCCAAAAAATGGGCCAAGACTCAAAACAACCTAGGATCAGCTTACTCTAGTAGAATCAAAGGTAACAAAGCGGACAACATAGAATCTGCCATTGCCTACTACCAAGCTGCTTTGAGAGTGAGAACAAAATCTGCCTATCCCCAAGATTGGGCTATAACTCAAAACAGCCTAGGAACAGCCTATTCTAGTAGAATCAAAGGTAACACAGCCGACAACATAGAATCTGCCATTAAATGCTACCAAAATGCTTTGAGAGTATTCACCAAATCTGACTATCCCCAACAATGGGCAAAGATTAAACACAACCTAGGTATAGCCCACAAAAACAGAATCAAAGCTAACAAAGCCGACAACAAAGAAAATCGTGTTTGCTACGCCCCAAGTGCAATAACTCAAGACAACCTAAAAGTCTACTATAGCCTAGAATTATCCTACTATAGCGAATTAGCCCACAAAAACAGAATCAAAGATAATAAAGCCGACAACATAGAATCTCTGATTTCCTTCAAGCAAAGTGCTTTGAGAACATATACCCTCTCTTCCTCTCCCAGACATTGGGCAGAGATTCAATACACACTAGGTATAGCCTACTGTCAGAGAATCAAAGGTAACAAAGCCGACAACATAGAATCTGCTATTGCCTGCTACCAAACTGCTTTGAGAGTATTTACTGAATCTGACAGCCCCCAATATTGGGCAGACACTCAAAACAGCCTAGGAACAGCCTACTCTAGTAGAATCAAAGGTAACATAGCCGAAAATATAGAATTTGCCATTGCCTACTACCAAAATGCTTTGCGAGTGAGAACAGAATCTGACTATCCCCAAGATTGGGCTATAACTCAAAACAACCTAGGTATAGCCTACAAAAACAGAATCAAAGGTAACAAGGCCGACAACATAGAATCTGCTATTGCCTGCTACCAAACTGCTTTGAGAGTGAGAACAAAATCTGCCTATCCCCAATATTGGGCTATAACTCAAAACAGCCTAGGAACAGCTTACTCTAGTAGAATCAAAGGTAACATAGCCGAAAATATAGAATTTGCCATTGCCTACTACCAAGCTGCTTTGAGAGTGAGAACCTTCTCTGACTACCCCCGAGACTGGGCAATGACTCAACACAACCTAGGAGCAGCCTACTATAGTAGAATCAAGGGTAACGTAGCGGACAACATAGAATCTGCCATTGCCTACTACGAAACTGCTTTGAGAGTGAGAACCTTCTATGACTACCCCCAAGATTGGGCAATGACTCAACACAACCTAGGATTAGCCTACAGTGACAGAATCAAAGGTAACGCAGCGGACAACATAGAATCTGCCATTGCCTACTACGAAACTGCTTTGAGAGTATATACCCTCTCTGACTACCCCCAAGATTGGGCAGAGACTCTAAACTGTCTAGGATCGGCCTGCAAAAACAGAATCAAAGGTAACAAAGCCGAAAACATAGAATCTGCCATTGTCTGCTACCAAGCTGCTTTGAGAGTATTCACTGAATCTGCCCATCCCCGAGATTGGGCAGAGACTCAAAAAAACTTAGGAGCAGCCTACAGTGACAGAATCAAAGGTAACATAGCCGAAAACATAGAATCTGCGATTAAATACTACCAAACTGCTTTGAGAGTATATACCCTCTCTGACTACCCCCGAGATTGGGCAGAGACTCAACACAACCTAGGAGCAGCCTACGTTTACAGAATCAAAGGTAACATAGCTGACGACATAGAATCTGCTATTGCCTGCTATCAAGCTGCTTTGAGAGTTAGGAAACCAGAAACTTTACCGGCAGACTGTTTAAAAACCGCCCGTCAATTAGCCAACTTAGCCTCAACACAAAAAAACTATCAACTCGCCATAGATAACTATGAAATAGCTATTGTCGCCATTGAGCAAAGTCGAAATTGGATACCCAATGAAATTGCTAGGCAAGAAATCTTGCGTGACAATATAAATGTCTATGAAAATATGATTCAAGCTTCAGTTAATGCTGAACAATATGACAAAGCTTTAGAAACTATAGAAAGATTTCGCTGTCGTCGCTTGCTTGACTTAATTCTTACCAAAGATTTATACAAAAATGGTGAGGTACCAGAAGCTATCCGCGACTTGGAAAAACAAATGGAAGCAAAACAGTGCGAAATCGACAGTTTACGTCGGCAGTTAGAAACTCCAGAAGAAAAGCAATTAGTAGGTGCTAGTCGTAACCTTACCCGCGACGAGTGGGATGATATTACGGAGGATATCGGAAAGTTAATAGCTGAAAAACGGCAAATTTGGCAACAGATGCGTCAACTAGACCCGGTTTTAGCTGAAGGTCAACAAGCACCGGGAGTTAGTGTGGAGAAAATGAAGGAGTTGTTGGAATTTAGGAATGATCCCCCCCAACCCTCCTTGGAAAGGGGGGAGGTGTTGAATCCCCCCCAACCCCCCTTAGAAAGGGGGGAGATGGAGAGAGACGATGTTGCTCTGCTGAGTTTCTACACCACCAGAAATGACACTTATATTTTTATCCTCACTCAAGCAGGGGTAAAATTGCACCGTTGTCAAGAGCAAGGTTACAAAAATCTCCAACTGTGGTTACAGGATAATTGGTTAGAACCCTACGCCGAAATAAATGATTTAGCAGTACGTCAAGCAGCAGCAATTTTAGCCAAGTGCGATATTGATGCCATTGAGTCTATTAACCCCAAACCATCCAATGTTATAGTTAAACTCAAAGATGGCACCACAACAGAAATTAGTTTTTCCGACTTTAACGCATCCCGCAAACAACAGAAACACGACTTATACAAACAATGGCAAGACAAAATGGAGGGAATGTTAAAAGAATTAGCAGACAGACTGCAAATTAACCAACTGATAGAAAAACTCACGGACATCAAAGAAATTATTCTGGTGCCGTTTATGTATCTGCATCAAATTCCCTTACCAGCATTACCCCTAGACAACGGCGAATATTTAGGGGATAAATTCCGGGTGAGAATAGCACCCAGCACCCAGGTATTAACATTTTGTCGGCAACAAGCACCATATTCGGAGTCAGACCTACCACGTTACGGTATCGTCGAAAATACCAGAGACGACTTACCATACACTCCCAAAGAATGCGAGTTAGTAGCACAAATTTATGGAGTCGCCCCCGAACACCATCTCAAAGGCAGCAAACAGGCAACCAAAGCTAAGTATAAACAGTTGTTGACGAGAGAGAAAGTATTAGGTTTACTCTCCAGTCACCACGCAAAATCTAATTTAACCGAACCTTTGGAGTCAAAGTTATTGCTAGGAGACACGGACTTAACATTAGGGGAGTTGCTGAATGCGAGCATCCGTTTCCCCCAGTTAGGAGACTTATTTCTCTCCTGTTGTGAAACGGCGTTAGGAAATTCAGAATTAACGGACGATATTTTTACCCTCAGTGCTGCCTTTTTATCAGCAGGAGCGTCGAATGTTATTAGTAGTTTGTGGGCAGTCAATGATTTAGCAACGACAATTTTATCATATTTTTACCACCGCAACCGCGCCGCAGGTATTTCTAGTGCGAATGCGTTATGGCAAGCACAGATGGAGTTGAAGGAGTTAACTTTGGCAAAAGCGGAGGAAAGTTTGGAGAATGCAGAGGAAGTATTAGAAGAGTTTGAAGAAGGGAGCAGAGAGTATGAGGAACAGGAGAAAATAGCTGATAACTGTCAGGAAGTTTTGGATTTAGTCAGCGAAGCTAAAAAATCAATAGGGGGCGAAAAACCCTTTAATCATCCTTATTATTGGGCAGGTTTTGTTTGTCAAGGAGAAGGGTGAATTCAGTTATCAGTTGTCAGGAGTCAGAATTCAGAATTCAGGAGGAAACAAGAGTTATGCTCAAGGAAAGAAGATAAGATGGTACGCTAAAAAGTAGCGATCGTGCTATTATGGGGAGTGTAGGGAGATCGAGAAAGATTTGGCTAAGTATTTAACCGAACATGATATAATACGAACAGGATTTACCGAGTGACACATATAAGACTTAAGCAGTACAACGTATTTTCGTCATTGCGACCTACAGGTTTTACGGAGCATTCCGTCCCGGAAAACAATCTCAAATCCTAATTTTTCGTACCTTATGCGTAAGTCCTGATATAGATATAGGGTTCTGGTGCGTTACGCTACCGCTAACGCACCCTACTGGACTACTGTTTTTTTCAATGGTATAATACAACAGACGAAAAACATGACAGCAATTATTCAAGCAAATAAACTAAATATGATTGATGTTGAGCATAAATTTAGTCTCAACCAAACAGATGATATTCAATTCTTTAGAGAATGGTTTGATGGTTTACCAGAGATAACCGATATAGAAAAACAAGTGTTAGACCGAGCAAAAGCAAATTATTTGAATGCTATTAAACATCGGGAAATTTCAGAAAATTTAGTAAAAATGACAGTAATTGCTCCCCTACTTGCTTGGGCAAATTTTTATCAGCTTCCTTTTGATATTGTAGATGAAAATTCTATTGATGTTTCTGTGGAAACACAGGATGAAATAATCAAAGGTCGGATTGATATAATAGTTTTTAAACATCATCTATGGTTATTAGTAATTGAGTCAAAAAATGCTGGATTATCTATAATTAATGGTATCCCTCAAGCCCTCACTTATATGATGACTAATCCTCATCCAGAACAACCAATTTTTGGATTAGTAACCAACGGAGATGATTTTCAATTTATCAAATTAGTTAAACAAAATCTACCTGAATATGCTTTATCTAAAAAATTCACAATTTCTAATCCCCAAACTAATGAACTTTATCATGTACTCAGTATCTTAAAAAAATTAGGTCAAGTTATCAATTAAACATTTACAATAATAAAAAATCAAATCAATAATTACCGAATAATTAATTATTAATAATTAAATAATTCGCGCCTTGAAGCCTCCCCTTTTAAGGAAAAAAAAAAGAAAATATTCGTTATATTCAATCAAGAACGGTTTTAACCAGAGGTAATTATCAATTATCCATTAATGAAAGCATATTTTGGGCAAATGAGATACAGGGTAAATGATGAAAATATTGTAGTGAGGCAATCTAGCCATCTTCGGGGTGTACCTCGCGGGCAACGGGAAGCGCTGTATAAATTATTTCCCCCTACACAGAACAATCTTGGGACAATTCTTACTCCTATCTCCTCGCTCATTCCCATTTCTCCTGTCTCCTGTCTCCTGTCTCCTGTCTCCTACCCCTACTAAAAGACTTTCCATACACAAACCCTAATTATTATGTTAAAACGTCCTATATATCTCGACTGCAATGCTACTACTCCTCTTGATGAACGAGTATTAAAAACAATGTTGCCCTATTTCACCGAACATTTTGGCAACCCTGCCAGTATCACTCATCAATATGGTTGGGAAGCAGAGGCAGCAGTTAAAAAAGCTAGAGAAATTTTAGCTTCAGCTATTAACGCCACCCCCGAAGAAATTGTGTTTACCAGTGGAGCGACAGAGGCAAATAATTTAGCAATAAAAGGAGTCGCCGAAGCTTACTTCAATAAAGGTAAACATATTATTACTATTGCCACGGAACATAATGCCGTTCTCGACCCCTGTGTATATTTACAAAACTTGGGATTTGAAGTTACTTATTTATCTGTAAATACAGATGGAATTATTGATTTAACTTCCCTAATAACTGCCATACGTCCCGATACAATATTAGTCTCTGTCATGGCAGCAAATAATGAAATTGGTGTCTTACAACCCTTGGCAAAAATAGGAGAAATATGTAAAGAAAATTCAGTAATTTTCCATACTGACGCTGCACAGGCTATTGGGAAAATTCCTCTAGATGTGCAGACAATGAATATTGATTTACTATCATTAACTGCCCACAAAATTTACGGTCCAAAAGGTGTTGGCGCTCTCTATGTGCGTCGTCGTCATCCCAGGGTAAAATTAGCACCTCAAATACATGGGGGCGGTCACGAAAGAGGAATGCGCTCTGGCACTTTGTATACTCCCCAAATAGTCGGTTTTGGTAAAGCTGTAGAAGTGGCAGTAACAGAAATGGAGTCAGAGGCAAAACGGTTAACTACTTTGCGACAACAGTTGTGGGAAAAGCTGCAAACAGTGGAAAATATTTTTCTCAACGGACATCCGACTCAGCGTTTGCCAGGAAATTTGAATATTAGTGTTGAGGGTGTAGATGGGCAAGCATTGTTATTGGGGTTACAACCTGTGATGGCGGTCTCTTCCGGTTCCGCTTGTACTTCCGCAAAAATAGCGCCTTCCCATGTTTTGGCCGCTTTGGGGCGTTCAGAAAAATTAGCTTATGCTTCCGTGCGTTTTGGTATCGGGCGGTTTAATACTGCTGAAGAAATAGACTTGGTGGCCGAACACGCGATCGCCACTATTACATCTTTGGCGTTGATTAAATGTAATGATAATTAGACATCTACTCCACCCATAGGGAGTAGGCAGCTTTGCTGTAGGCAGTAGGGAACCCACCCGCGGGCCCCGACCGTGGAGGGGGAAAGAATTGATAATTTCTTTGGGATATAGATATTGATTTTTTATTCTTGGAGATGTCTATTAGCTGAAGGTATAGCGCTGCGCGCAGGGAACAGGGAACAGGCAACAGGCAATAGGGGGAATAAATTGCCGATAATATAAGACTTTTAGCTATTGGACACCTCCTGCAATTTGTAAATATGCCAGCGCGCAGCGCTATAAAATTGAAAAACTGATGTTTTGTGCCCAAAGTTAATCTCAAAATCATTACCACTCAGCAACGCCACATTTTTACGTCAAGCAACCGCAAACATATAGAACCCCCGATCGTATCTTCATAAATATGCGCGTTTTTTTAGCCTTGAGTCAGGAGACAGCTATACTGGAGACAGGAGACAACCCACCCCTAATATCAAATCCGGTTAAACAGCCATAGAATGGTTAAGTTAGGAGGAGTCAACCCACCCCTAACCCCTCCGGTGGAGGGGGAGTCAGTCGGACCTCCTCAGGAGGAGAAAGAATTACAAAGATAAACGTAGTTATGGCGATTGAAGATTTTTTTTATGTCCAATTAAACGGATTTGATATAACCCCTCCCAGGAGGGGAAGGGAAGAGGGAAGAGGGAAGATGTGGGGAGAAATAATACAAAAAATTCAACACTCCTTCAGATGATTTTTCCTCAAAATTGATGGGCGAAAAGACTTGACTACCATAATTATATAGAACTCAAATGGGTTCTATATAACCCATTTTATATCATCTCCGGTAGCATCGGTATTGTAAGCGCGAAGGTAAGGAAGAAGGAAGAAGGAAGAGGAAAGAAGGTTATTGAGCAAGAAAAAAACCTAAATTTCCTGTAGATATTCACCCTTGGGTTTACACAAACGATACCAAAAGTACATACCGCGTCCAAAGATATAGCAATGTGCGCTGGCATATTTACAAATTACAAGAAGTGTCCAATAGCTAAAAGTCTTATATTATAGGTTTTTTATTCCCCCTTCCGGAGCTGTTGCCTGTTGCCTGCGCACAGCGCTATATAGCACTACGCAAATAGGATGTGAACATTTATAAATGCTCAAAGTTAGTTAGGAATTACTTCTGACTTGCGCGTAGCGCTATACTCCCGTTGTTTGAATTACCAAACTACCTGTAACCTTTCTGCTGCCACTCTCTGATAAACCATATCTGTTTGTTTCGCTATCCTACCCCAACAGAATTTATATTCTAATTCCTGATAAGCATTACTAACCAATTTTTGCATATAATCAGAGTCTCTCAACACCTCTACAATGCCTTGTGCTAAAGAAATAGAATTACCAACTTTCGTGACAATACCTGTTCTACCATGTTCCACCACTTCTGGTAAACCACCCGTATCCGAAACTACCACAGGCACTCGCGCGGCAAAACTTTCTAGGGCAACAATACCAAAAGGTTCGTACAGACTGGGAAATACTGCACAGTCAGCGATCGCTTGAAACTTATCTAAATTTTCTTCAGACATAAACCCGGTAAAATTAAATCTTTCAGAAACTCCCAAATGCCATATTTCTTTTTTCCAAAGGTCTGTTTTTCCGCCACCGATCATAATAAATTTTACCCGGTCTCCCATTTCTGCAATTACTCTCGGTGCTGCATGAATTAACACAGAAATACCTTTTTCTGGGGTCATTCTACCTAAATAGTAGACAATTTTTTCTCGATCTTCTGCAAAATGCCTGCGGAAATTTACTGCATCAAACTCATCTCTACTTGGTTTTTTTTCAGCACAAATACCATTATAAATTATATCTATTTTATCACAAGGACTGTCTAAAGTTCTTGCTACTTCTAGCTTCATATATTTAGAACAAACAATGACTCGCCAAGCATTATAAACTAGCTCTTTTTCCTTCTCATTTATGTACTGTTGGCTATGATTATGAATACCATTGTGACGACCATTTTCTGTGGCATGAATTGTAGCTATTAATGGTAGTTTAAAGATATGTTTAAGAGCGATCGCTGCATCGGTGACTAACCAATCATGGGCATGAATTATATCAAAATTTTTCTCTTCTTTTATTAGTTTCCCTCCATGACGACCCATAGCTTCATTCATATTTGCTATCCAATGAAAGAAGTTTTGACTTGGTCCGACTGGCACTCTATGTACTTCTATCCCTTCTACAATTTCATACATTGGCGCTTCGCCAGACTTGACTGTGATTAAATGCACTTCATGTCCTAATTTCACCATTTCTGGGTATAATTCTGCAACATGACGTGCTATGCCTCCAATAATTCTTGGTGGAAACTCCCAGCTTAATACAAGAATTTTCATTACTGCATAACTCCCATTTTTTACAATTCTTAATTTTTAGTAATTTTACTTCAAAGATGATTTTTAATATTTAACATTTTCTCAATAAATTACACGGATGCTTTAATTCAACTATTCTTGGCGATGTGAGTTAATTCTGGTTAATTACTATACCAAAAAATATACTTAATATAATAATGATGTTTATGCAAGTGAGATTTTTATCCCTGGACTATTTTATAAATTTTGTCAAGGCTATTAAATGACTGAAAGACGAACTTGATACTGGGATAGAATTAATATATACACGATCATTTCACTTAATACTAATAACTATTATTCCATTATCTTTTTAAGATATCATTAATTTCCCCTAACTCAAAATCTCAAGCAATCAATAAAAATAAGTATGATTATACAAGCATGAGGAATTATTAAAAAATATTAAGTAACTGCGATCGCTCTATTTAGCCTGTAAGTAATTCTCTGCATTTATCCCCTGAACTCTCAAAATATCAAAATCATAGAAGCCAGAGTTAAATTATAAATTATTGCCATTGCTGCGATGAATAGATCGAAATTTGATATTGTTCTTCCTTTTCGTCTCAAGTCTATATTAATTTCTGATGTTTTTTCGATAATTGATAAATTGTTTAACAATAAAATTGTAATTTCTTAACAAAACTCATTAAACACGGAAGCTTGAATCATCATCTCCTCCTATAATTTTTTAATTCTGGTTTACAACTGCTGAAACCATACTAATATTTAGTATATCACTTACCTTAATATCTCCCTTCTACTGCAGCATTAAAAATTTCTTTTTCTTCTGAGGTAAAATCATCAAGTATTGTCGATAATAACTCTGTTGACATAACTCTCTCAACCCTTTTTTTTTAGTTGTTCATCATTGAGAAATAGGAAAATTTGAGGTGACACTCTATCTAATAATTTCGAGAAAGTCTGAATAAGTTCATCTCGATCTAATTCCTGATCAAGACTATCATTTTCCATTGTTTGGTCAATCATTTATGATATTCTTTTAAGAACTGTATTATTTTCCACGGAAGCTTGAGTTATCATCTCCTACTATAACTTTTTAATTCTGGTTTACAACTGCTGAAACTATATCACTCTGCATCATCTAAATGATGCCAATAAAAAACAATTGTTCCACAATTTATATCGGTGGTTAAAGTCTGATGGGTTATTCTCTTATTTCTCTTTTACACATTGAGAAAAATGTGGTTTTACAGTATCTTTAATTTCCCTATAGACGCTCTCTAGTAGATCATTCCATAAAACAACAATTATTAAAGCATTGTTTTTAATTTCAGATTTTATTTCTTTTAATTTATGCAGCAATGAGCTTCCTGACCGCTCTTTTTTTTCAGTAGAATAAGACCTTTGCAAGACAATGGAACAATCTAATTCTGTTTGTTGTTTAATT
>NZ_RCBY01000198.1 GCF_003838195.1 Okeania hirsuta | reverse complement strand
TTGATTTTTCTGCGCAACTATGCGCCTAAAATGCTAATTTTTTGAACCTAAGCGACCTAAAAGCTGGGACTTTTTTCAACTAAAAAATGTTAAAACCTTTATATGTCAATACTTTTAGATTTAATCAGCAAACCCTAATTAAATCAAACGTTGCCCGAATATTTGAAAAAGGCAGATAAAATTTATTATCGCTTGGGAGGTGATCACCACTTTAACGAAATTGTTGGGCGTAATTCTGGTTTTTACGCTCTTTACATTCCTCTGTTCCCTTACCACCAAAAATTATTGTCCTAACCAAAAGACGTAATGCTATCCTTTTGAAGAAGGTTGTCAGTGGTAGTCGAAAAAAGTTTACCCTAATCCCTACAACTGCCAAAAAATCGGAGCGTAGACACAATAACTTTTATTTAACCCCCAATTTTCAACAAAGAACCCAAAACTTGAGGAATATTTTCTAACTCCATTGCTGCTATTGCTGCTGTCGGTTCATAACCACAATGAACCATACAATCAGCACATTTAGAATTCCCACTTTTATAACCGTAATTATCCCAATTAGTTTCTTCTAAAAGTCCTTTAAAAGTAGCATAATATCCTTCATTCATTAAATAACAAGGTTTCTGCCAACCAAGCACACTATAACTAGGACTACCCCAGGGAGTACAATCATAATCTTTATCTTTTTCTCCCATCAAAAAATCTAAAAATAGAGGATTATGATTAAAATTCCAATTCTTTTTACCAGTTTTAAAAGGAGCAAGAATTTCTCTAAATAATAACTGTGTTTGTTGGCGTTTGAGAAAATGTTCCTGGTCTGGTGCCCACTCATAACTATAACCAGGAGAAATCATCATTCCATCAATACTTAAACTTTCTAGAAAATCAAAAAATTCCTGCATTTGTTTCGGGTCTGTTCCCTCAAATACAGTAGTATTGGTAGTAACTCGAAATCCTTTTGCTTTAGCAGCGCGAATTGCTTTAACAGCTATTTCAAACACTCCTTGTCGGTCAACACATCGATCGTGAGTTGCTTGTAAACCATCAAGATGAATGCTAAAAGTTAGATAAGGAGAGGGTTTGAATTTATCTATATTCTTTTCAAGTAACAAACCATTAGTGCATAAATAAACAAATTTTTGGCGATCGACTAACCCCTGCACAATTTCAGCAATTTGTAGATGCAATAAAGGTTCGCCTCCAGGAATAGAAACCACGGGAGCGCCACATTCTTCTACAGCAGCAAAACATTCTTGAGGTGTGAGGTTTTGCTTGAGTATTTCCTTCGGATGCTGAATTTTTCCACAACCAGGACAGGCTAAATTACATCTGAATAGAGGTTCCAGCATTAAAACTAGGGGAAAACGTTTACGCCCTTTGAGACGTTGAGTCAGGAGATATTTTCCTACTTCTAGAGCTTGTTGGAGTTGAATTGCCATGAATAACATCTTAATGTAAGTAATCTATTTATTTTTACACAATAGACATTACTTATATCATTAAGAGTTTGTTATGTATCGTTGTGATATAGAACCCATTTGGTATCTTCATAAATATGCGCGTTAGCTAGGAGACAGGAGACAGGAGACAGGAGACAGGAGACAGGAGGCAGGAGGTAAGAGGGAAGATGTGGGGAGAAATAATAAAAAAAATTCAACACTCCTTCAGATAATTTTTCCTCAAAATAGATGCACGAAAAGACTTGACTACCATAATTATATAGATCTCAAATGGGTTCTATAGACTAAGGAGTCATTCTCTTTTTTCTTCCCTCTTCCCTCCTAACTCCTGTAGGTCGCCCTACCGACAGCTCCCCTACCTGAGTTCTGACTCCTCCCTCGTTTATTTATAAGTATTCAACCGGACATGATATTAAGTCCTGAAAATCCCAAAAACCCATCCATTCAAACAAGTCTAGCTAATAAAATCCTGATTATGACCTCCAATTCCTCAGTAACACGGTAAAGATTGATTCCTTCACAGATAAATTTTGCTTGACGATCTAAAACACCAAACTGCCAAACATTACCAGTAGTTACAGCCCCTAAAATTTCAGTTTGTGGGGAATCAATCCATTGATCGAGGGCAATCATTTCCGTCGCTAACTGAGTAAAACCTCGATTAATATCCGCTTGTTTAGCTTCAATAACAATCAAATTCGTTGTCGAACGTAACAAATAATCTAATTTTCCTTGCAATCTGTTGTTAACTTGAATAGAATATTCTATTCTTAACTTAGCGTGGGAATAATGAATTAAATCTGAGATAATGGGCGCAATGAGCATTTCCCTACGGGTAGCCTCATTATCTAAATCTATATAAGGTAATATATCCTCAATGCGCTCCTTTAAATCAGTGATTCGGTCTAATTCATCAGGATATTGTGGTAAAGTGAGAAATTTTCGCTCAAATGAATAACCAAATTCAGCAACCAAATCATCTATCGTAAATCCCAACTCAAAATAATTGCTGAAAGTATAAGAACGATTAGGATCAAGTAATGGCTGACGAGTCATTGTTTTTCTCCATTAAATAATATCCAATCCGTTTAATTCGGTATAAAAAAATTTTTCATCTTCACCCATTAACAAATCTTTCTAAATTCTCTTCCCTTCTGAGTCCTGACTTCCCCTCCTGGGAGGGGTTAGGGGTGGGTTGACTCCTGACTCCTAATTAACTATCTAATTATACCAATGCTACCGGATTTGATATAATCTAGGACTTACGCAGTAAAACGTATTTCCGTCATTGCAACCCACAGGGTTTGCGGAGCATTCCGGGACGGAAAGCAATCTCAAACGCTACTTTTTCGTGCTTCGTGCGTAAGTCCTGATGATATTATCGTTACTATTTCCAGCCCACACGATCCATTAATTTAATCGCTTCAGCATTCAACTTGCCATAAGTAGCAACATTAATAGAATCGCTCTTGAAGTTGCCATAGGTTGTCAAAACGCTAGGAACAGGTACACCTGCAACTACAGGATATTCATTGTTACCCTCAGAGAAGATTTTTTGAGCTTCTGGGCTGGCCAAATGTTCGAGAAACTTAATTGCACCTTCTTTATTTGGGGCAGTTTTAACTACGCCACCACCACTAATATTAATGTGAGTACCCCGCCCATTTTGGTTAGGGAAAAACATTCCTATTTTCTGAACAACTGCTTTGTCTTCTGCTTTGTCAGATTTTGCTAAACGGCCTACATAGTAACTATTAGCAATACCAATATTACCGATACCTGCAGCAACACCTTTTATTTGAGCAGTATCATTTCCTTCTGGAGGTCTGGCAAAGTTGCTAACAAAGTCTTTTGCCCAATTTTCTGTGTCTGATATTCCATGAATTTCAATTAAAGATGCTATTAAGGATTGATTATAAATGTTATTGGAGGAACGAATCAGAATTTTGCCTTTCCATTTATCTGTGGCTAAGTCTTCATAAGTTGATAGCTCAGATGGTTTAACTTTGTCTTTGTTATAAACTATTACCCGTGCCCGTTTGGAGAAACCAAACCATAGGTTTTGGGGACTGCGGAGGTTTGCTGGAATTTTACTGTTGAGAGTAGATGAAGAAATGGGTTGCAAGATTCCTGCTTCTTCAGCTCGTCCCAAACGACCTGCATCTACTGTAATAAAAACATCTGCAGGGCTGTTAGCACCTTCGCTTTTGATACGTTCGATTAACTCATCTCCTTTGCCTTCTATGAGATTGACTTTGAGGCCAGTTTTTTTGGTGAAACTGTCGTAGAGAGCTTGATCGGTATCGTAGTGGCGAGAAGAATAGAGATTTATCGCCCTACTTTGGGCTAATCCTCGATTACTTTTACCAAGTTCGGCGATCGCCACACTTGCCATTGCTGTGCCTGTTGCTAAAAATATACGTCTAGTAATTTTCATTTTCAATTTTCTCCTCGTTTTTGATCGATAAATTAGGTATCGCTAATCACTTAATTTTCGCTGATTAATTTTAATGATATTGCAATTTATTCTTGATAATTTTTATCCTTTATCAGGATTAATTTATAGAAAATTAGACTCTACCTTTGAAAACTTGCGATCATTTGACCTGATTTTATCTATAATAAGTAGTGACTTTGACAGTGACTTTGACAATGTATAAATTGTTTCCAGACACTATTTAAGTTTTACTCACAAATTTGTTTTATCTCATAATTAAATATATTTGTCAAGTAGTTATTAATTTATTTTTCTATACTGAGAAATTTTATAGAAAGCAGCCAGGCCTTATGACAAGTGTCTGATTTGAATAGACATTATTGAAAACTTAGGGCTTGCTGAAGAAGTTGACACCCTGTTGGTTTCAGCCAGCCGAATTCAGTAATAATACTTAAAGATCGGCTAAAGCAGCGCAAAACCCTTGTATTATACCAAATTCACGCAAAGGCAGTTACATCTTAATTTGTGATTTATTCCTAAAAGAAAAAATTATAAATTCCATAAATTCTCAAATTTCCACCTTTTTTCCTCTTTAATATTTATGTTTTTCTTTCTCTGTTCCCAGCTCCGGTGTTCCCAGTTAAGTGTGTCGTCACGCTTTGCAATATTTTATGAAATTGGTATTAGTTAGTGGGTTCGCACAGCGTTGCGTCAGTATCTCAGAAAATGGAGGTAAATTGACATTATAGATACCACCTGTTTCTCTGCCAATATCAGCATTTTCTATTAACGTTTAGGAATAATATCAAGTCCGGATAATTAGTGATGAAAAAACCTATTTTCTTACAGAGGGCAAATATCCCTATTATCCCTACTCCCTACTCCCTTATTTATAAGTATTCAACCAGACATAATATTATTATTGGGACTTACACAAAATAAAGTCAAAAAATAGGATCAAATATAGATGGGCAGAGGCTTTAACGTCAAAAATGCATAAATCCTGAATAAGCACGGGTTCTAGTCATTTTTAAGGCATCGACGTAATTCCCTTGTCTAGACTGACTTTACACAATCTTCACAAAACTGTTAGGTAATAGAGTTGTCGCTAAATAAGGGAAAAAAATTACTCTAACCTAGACAGAGCAATAATTCCAAGCATTTTTGCCACCCAATAGCTACAATCCTTGCAGAATAAGGTTTTTGGGATTTTTTTAAGTTATAAAGGGACAAGTCTAATATAAAGTTTCTATAAAGATATCTAGTTCTTAACTTAGACTTAACCCAAGATTGGATGACATTTGTTTAGATTAATTAAGTAACTTACAAATTACTAAGAAGTTGAGCATCAGCTCGCCGATAATATCTTGATTTTGTGTGTAATATGACTCACATATGAGAATAAATCACAAAGAATTATCAAACCAATACTAATTAGTCAAATACATTAACTGATCGTCAAATTAATTAGGAAATAAAAATGGCTGCAACTACACTATCATCAGGAGATATAGCCATTATTGGCTTTAACTTTGATAACCCAGATGAATTTGCCTTTACACCATTAGTAGATATTGGTGCAGGTACAGAAATTAATTTTACCGATAACGGTTGGCAAGCTGCTGGTAGTTTCAGAGCTAATGAAGGCACTTTTACTTGGACAGCACCCACAGATATTACTGCCGGAACAATAATTAATCCTACTGTCAGTAGTATTGCATTCTCAGTTGATGGCGACCAAATTATTGCTTATCAAGGAGATAGTAGCAACCCTACCTTTATTTATGCCCTCAACAGTGAAGGCAACCCCGGAGTATGGCAGTCTGACTCTACGAGTTCCAATACATCTGCCCTACCCACAGGTTTAGTTAATGGTGAAACAGCAGTAGCTTTAGACGAAATTGATAACGCTATTTATACAGGCATTACTTCTGGTACACAAGCCGAATTATTAGATGCCATTAGCGATAACTCTAATTGGTCTGGCAGCAATAGCACCAGACAAATAATGCCAACAAACCCTTTCACAGTTAGTGGTAGCAGTGGTGGCTCCAACCTAGTCATCAACGAGGTCTTGGGCAGCACAACAGGTACTGATGTCGAATTCATTGAGTTGTTTGGTCAAGCTGGAACATCTCTTGATGGTCTGAGTATTATTGTCGTGGAAAGTGATGCTGGTTCAAGTAATGGAACTATTGACCAGCGGGTCGATCTTGGCGCTGAGGATGTTATCGGCGATAACGGCTTTTTCCTCATTGGTAACACTCAAATTCTTGAGAACAGTATTTATGGTGTAACGCCTAATCAGGAAATTAGTTCTAACTTTGTTGAAAACAGCAGCTATACTATTGCTTTGGTAGAAACCAGCAGTTTGACGGGAAGCAGTGTGTCTGGTAGCGAAGTGGTTATAGATACCGTTGGTGTAACTGACGGCGGTACTACAGATTCATTCTTCTTTAATGCTCCAGTATTAGGTCCGGATGGTTCCTTCTTACCTGCGGGTGTGCGTCGTGTAGCAGACGGAGTAGATACCGATACAACAGGGGACTGGGTTTTCGGTGACTTCTCCCTTGGTTCAGACAATACTCCCACAGCTGGAACCAGCGATAATGGTGGCGGTACTGGTGAAACTAAACTCATCAGTGAGATTCAAGGTAGTGGTACATCCAGTCCACTAGAGGGTCAAACAGTAACTATTGAAGCTGTTGTTGTGGGAGACTACCAGGATGGTGCTAGCGGAACAAATGGAGATTTGAACGGTTTCTTTGTTCAAGAAGAAGATAGTGACGCAGACGCAGATCCTTTAACCTCTGAAGGTCTTTTTATCTTTGATGGTGACTCTCCTGCGGTAGACGTAAATATTGGAGACGTTGTTCAGGTTACAGGAACAGTAGATGAATTCTTTGGTTTGACTCAGCTAACCGATGTATCTGTTTCCATTCAAGGTACAGATACTTTACCAACTCCTGCTACTGTAAACTTCCCTGTGACTACAGTTGACGATCTAGAAGCTTTTGAGGGAATGGGAATAACAATTCCTGATACCCTATTTGTCACAGAATATTTCAACTTAGACCGCTTCGGTGAAATCGTCCTATCCTCTGATGGAGCTAGTAATGAACCAGGAACTGATGGTCGCCTGGAACAATTTACTGACTTCAATGCTCCAGACGTTGCAGGTTTTGCTGCTTATCAAGAAGAGATCTCTAAACGACGCATTGTTCTTGATGATGGTCAAACTGTTCAGAACCCTAGTACAATTATTCATGGCCGTGGTGGCAACCCTCTCAGTTCTACCAATACTCTACGGGGTGGCGATACTGTTGATAATCTCTCCGGTGTTCTCAGTTTTGGCTTTGGCGACTACCGAGTTCAACCTGTTAACCCCATAGATTTCCAAGCAACTAACCCTCGTCCAGAAACACCGGAAGACGTTGGCGGAGATTTGAAAGTTGCTAGTATCAACGTTCTCAATTTCTTTACTACTCTAGACGAAGATGGTAATCCTGGTAGCGGTCCTAACGGTCTTTCTCCTCGTGGTGCTGATAACCAGACTGAATTTGACCGTCAAGTTGAAAAGTTGGTTACAGCTCTGGAAGATATTGACGCAGATATTGTTGGTTTGGTTGAGTTAGAGAACGAATTTGGTGGGGACCAAAATGGTGACGGTCAGTTTGCCATTGAGACATTGGTTGATGAACTTAACGACCGAGTCGGTGCAGGGACTTATGCTTATGTCGATCCAGGCGTTCCTTTTGTGGATACAGGTGATGCAATTTCTGTTGGTGCAATTTACAAAACCGACAGCGTTCAAGTTGCTCCTGGAACAACAGTGGAAGTTCTCACAGATTCCGATCTGCCCGATCTTGGTTTAGGTGGCACAGTATTTGATGGAGAGGATACTAACCGCGCTCCTCTTGCTGTCACTTTTGAAGAACTAGCGACAGGCGAACGCTTGACAGTATCTGTTAACCACTTTAAGTCTAAAGGAGGTACTGGCACTGGTGACGATGCAGATGCGGGTGACGGACAAGGAAACTTCAATGGTACTCGTTTACGAGGTGCTGAAGCTCTAAATGCTTGGTTAAATACTGACCCCACTGGTAGTGGAGATAGTGACTTTTTGATTGTAGGTGACTTAAATGCTTACGCTCAGGAAGACCCAATTACATCCCTGGAAACAGAAGGTTACACAGACCTAATCGAGGAATTTGTTGGCAGTGACGCTTACTCCTTCGTATTTGATGGTCAATTTGGCTATCTGGACTATGCTTTAGCGAATGAGTCACTGTTATCCCAGGTAACGGGTACTACAGAATGGCGCGTTAATGCTGACGAACCTGATGCTCTTAATTACAATCTTGATTTCGGACGCGATCCAAGTCTGTTCAACGGTCAAGATCCATTCCGCAATTCCGACCACGACCCCATAATAGTTGGTTTGAATTTGGAAAGCTCCACTCCTGGAGAAGTAATTGAGGGTACTCGGCGTCGGGATAATTTGATTGGAACCGATGGCGATGATACTATTACTGGTTTCCGAAATCGAGATGTTCTTACTGGTGGCGGTGGTGACGATACATTCGTTTACACTAGCATTGTAGATGCAAGAGATATCATTACTGACTTTGAAGTAGGTAGCGATAAAATTGACCTAGCTGGAGTATTAGATGGTTTTGGTTTTGTTGGAGTAGATCCCATTGCTGATGGTTATGTTGGTTTCCGTTCTCGTCGTGGAAATACTATCTTGACTATCGATCCTGATGGTGATGCGGGAAATGGTCGCGCTCGCTCTTTCTTGTTAGTGCAAGATGTTAATCCTGCGGAATTGAATAATCCAGACAATTTCATTTTTTAATTGATTGAGATTTTAGCGATCGCTTTCCCTGGCGATCGCTCTTTCTATGAAGATTCAGACTATGGAAAAAACTCAAAGTTTAAGTTATTTCACTCAATTACTGCATATTAATTTTCTTTCAGACATCAGTATTATCACTATTGTCATTGCTAGTAAAGTTTTGTACAATAGATAAAGTTTTGTACAATAGAGAAAAAGCAAGTAATTTTTCTACCATAGTCAAGAAGCTATAGGGTGCATAACAACTTTTAAATTTACGCAACCAACCAACATTTGCTCCCTTTTACTAAAAAAACCATGACTAACATTTTTCAAAAGTTATCTTTCGTTGCTACAACTACAGTTCTCAGCTTATCAGTCATTAATACTAATCCTGTTAATGCAGTTTCAATTATTTATGATTTTGAAGTTAATAATTTAGATGGTTCTTTAGCAGGTGAAACATACTCTGGATTTTTTGAATTTGATGATTCTGCATTAACAGGAATAGGTGAAGAATTTTTATCTGTATCAGAACTCAGTTTCGATTTTCTAGGTATCAACTACACCGAAGCTGATGGTTTTCCTGAAGTTGTATTTCTTGACGGTGACTTTCTGGGATTGAATTTTGAGACAGATGCTGAATTCTCTTTTTTAGAAGGCTTATTTGACTCTAGTGACCCTTTCTTTTCATACAATATTCCTGGACAAGGAGAAGGTGCAGGAGACATTGCATACAATTTACGTCCAGATACCCCAGTATCTACACCTGAACCAACTGCTGTTTTCAGTTTATTAGCTTTAGGTACTGCTGGTTGTAGTGGTGTTTTGAAAAATAGAAAAACATCATCATCAAAAGATGCAGCATAATTTTTTCAAAGTATCTAATAGACATCTGGTGAAAATAAACTTGCCCTTTATTTGCTATAAACTAGAGTGTAATAACTCAAAAAATCATTTTCTGTGTTTTTTTCCTAAAAACATCTTCCCTGTTCCCTATTCCCTACTTTTACAAAAAGTCTATATCTTTTTCACGCCTATGTCTAATAAACAAGAATTTAGGGGTGTTCGATGGAGCATCCCTATTCTAGTTTTAGAAGATGTCAAAACATGACGTTTTGTATTAGTTTGATGAAGCAGAAAAGACTCAATCACTATAAATTCTGAGCCAAGAAACTGCACTTTCTACATCAGTTACCTGTTTTCCATCAGGAAGAGGAGGGCGTTGGATCATTACTACTGGAATACCTAATTCCCGCGCCGCAATAATTTTAGCATAGGTAGCATCGCCACCACTATTTTTACTAACGATCGCTTCAATCTTATATTTTTGTAAAAGCGACCGCTCTTCTAATAAGGAAAAAGGTCCACGCTTAGTCAATAGTTTTCCCGGGGGTAGTAAGGTATTCAGTTTAGGTGGATCTATAGTCCGCATTAAAAACCAGAGGTTTTGGAGATGAGCATAACTTGCTAACTCTTGACGACCGATGCTCAGAAATACTCGTTGGGCTAATTTTGGTAAAATTTCGATAACAGTTTGCTTATTTTCAACTTCCACCCAGCGATCGCCTTCTGTTTTTTCCCATGGTGGGGAGATGAGCATCAAATGAGGAATATTCAATTCTGAAGTTGCGATCGCTGCATTCCAAGAAATTTGTACTGCAAAAGGATGAGTTGCATCAATTAGCAAATCTATTTGTTGTGCCTGTAGATATTCTGTTAACCCTGGCACACCACCAAAACTCCCTATTCGCGTATGGGTAAATTTGATCGAAGGTTGACGAGTACGACCTGCCAGAGAATTTATTACCTCTAACCCCGGTATTGTAGTAGCTAAAGCTGCCAGTTTCCATCCATTTCCAGTGCCTCCCAAAATCAGCACTCGTTTTTGTTTTGTCATGTTATACCAAATTGATAAGTTTTTGCTACAAATAGCTAGGATATTTCTTACTAATAAAATTGAAGTAGCTAGATGACGAGCAGGTGCAAATGCTTCTGTTTGATGTATTTCTGCTAGTAATGCTAAATTGTGTTCTTTTAGCCACCGATAAACACCAATTACTGGCACACTTTTGTAATTTTGATATAACCCTTTGCCATTATTACCATTCATAGCAGCATTAATAGCATCACTTTCAATACCATCAGGAAATTCTTCAGAACCAAATTTTGTGGCTGAAACTAATGCATGTCTCTTTGATAAACTACTACCAATATTCCCCACTAAATAGGTTTCAACAGTCTCTCCTAACTCTGATTGTTTGCGAATAATAGTATCAATTCTTTCCAAGTTAAGATTGGTAGCTAACATTCCTAATTGTTTACCATTTTTACTTAGAATAGGAGTAGCAAAATTAATCATTGGTTGACCTATTTCAACAGAGAGGTAAAAATTTGATATTAAGTTATCTGTGAGAGGTTTTGTGACTTCGCTATATTGTACTATAGGTTGATATTTGCCGATTTTATTAGGATTACTAGAAACTAAAATTCTACCATCTCTGGTTAAGATGAAAATTTCTTGTAAACTGTCAATATTAGTGGTAAAAGATGTTAAATAAGTTTGCAGTGAGGTTTGAGCATATTTATATTCTGATGTAGATTTTTTGGTTGTTAGTAAGATTTTTGCTTGGTGATTAATTTCTGGTAATTCGGCAATCGCTAAGATATTTTTACATTGGTCTAAAATCCAACGATTAAGTTCATTTTCTTTAAGTTTGGCAGCAAAGCTAAGGCGTTCAAATACTGATTCTTTTAAAGATGCTCTTGCTTGACTAAAGGTTGTATATCCGACAATTGATATTGTCATTAGCGACAATATTAAAAAAGAACCTACAATCTGAATTAGGAGGCTTTTTTTCCAGAAATACATGATTCTAGATCCTCATTTTTTCATCTAAAATTTTTCTCTTTTGAAAGAAGTAGTTATACCAATTCCTAAAAGTAATGCTATACTTAGGTAACACTTCATTCATTAAGTAATTAACACAGGTAAAATATTTTTTTTGTTAATTTGAGTCAAGTTAATTTTAATTATTCTTATGTTTACTTCTCCTCCACTCCCCTACTACCCTACTCCTCTACTCAAGAAAATGTAGAAAAGTTTTTGAGAAATGGTATTAGTTAGGGGAGCTGTCGGTAGGACTACATACAGAGCATTAGCAGAAGCTGTAAAATCGCAAATTGCCATTAGAATTTGCTGCATCGCCTTACTCCAAATATTTTCTATATGTACTTGAGAATAAACATGGTTTACAGAATTATCAAATAAGTGAGTTTGACCTTCAGCAAACTGTTGAGATGCTACGGAAATATGAGGGTCTTTTTGATCGTGCCAAAATTGTTCTTCCCATAGTTGAGGCATAATCGGAAAATAGCAACCTTTACTACCTTTAATGTAAAGTCCTAAATTATTTGGTTGTATTAGATATGATCAAAAATCTTTCGCTAACTTAGGATGAGCAGAAGATGTAAAAATTATAGGTTGTTTAATAGATATTAAATATCTAGGTTTGTCTCCATTAGGATTATTTGGAAATTCTATAGTTCTCATTTGATTCAAGTAAATTTCTTCGTCTTCTTTTTGATATACAGGAATTGACATAGTTGAATTAATTGTCATTAAAGTCTCGCGATTGAGGAAATTAGTATGATTATCAGAATTTAGCCAATTAACTGCATTAGGTGGCACATATCCATTTTTATAAAGCTAGTGTACCAATCTAAAATTTCAATTATTTTTTGTCTTATAGCTGGTTTATCTACTTGTAATTTGCCCTGTTTATCTACTATTTGTAAATTGTTGGCCTCCAAAATTTGTTCAAATATAACATAACTATCTGAAGCATCGATAGACATGGGCAAACCGAAAGCATAAATATTACTGTCATTTTGTTGAGGCAAAACTTTTTGTGCATTCTGCCAAAATTGCCAAAAATCATTCCATTGTTTTGGTCTTTATTCACCTAGACCAGCATCACGAATTAAATCATGCCAGTAGTGAATATGGACAGTTTCCTGCATTATCATTTTCTTTGTGGGTTTAATACCCCACCGTCAACGGGGGTGTTCACGCATTACTTGG
>NZ_RCBY01000197.1 GCF_003838195.1 Okeania hirsuta | reverse complement strand
TAACTTACTGTAGCCATTCCCCCTTTTTTTCTATAGTTAGGAATCCTTGGTCTGTCTGAGATTTTACCTTCATTATAGGCAATAATAAGACCATAATAAGACCTAAATGATTCAGCTACAGTTCTCAATGTTTGTTGTGCTGCTTGAGAATGTAAAACTTTGTAATGATAGTTCCTTTTGTAGACCTTTTCCAAGTCAAACTTGCCCAGAGTTTTGTGAGACTTAAAAAATAACTGCCGACCATAATATATTCCCATGTTAGTTAGCTTGTGAGACTCTTCGCATAAGAATGTTAAGATAGCAATTAATTCAGGATTTTGAGCAACTAAAACTTGCTGACAAGAGTACATTGGAAACGAGGGTTGGAATATTTATTGTGAAAAATGATAGCACAAGGCCACTTGAGTTGTCTAGTCTAAACGACTCGGTTGTTTTCATCCCCCGGTTAAAACATGGGGGCTTTCAAGTGGCTCTTCGGTCAAATAAAATACATCAGATTAAAATCCGACTAGTAGCCTTTCATCCATCGCTTAAAAGACGATGGCTTTCATGCTCCCGTGTTATTTAGGTAATGAAATAATTTTGACTAACAAGGCCGTTATGAATATTAGATTAAAATAAAATATACTATATGATTATGGCCAAGGAATACCAGTAGAGATGTCTTTAACTTCTACATCAAAAAAACAGTCTATGATCCGAGAGAAAACCGGATCAAAAAATCTGTCTAGTAACATAGGAATCAGAAAAAAAATATGTTTTGGCTATATATTACCAATAAGCATTGCGACTTTAGGAATACTTACAGGGCGGATATTTGAGTTGAATAATAAACATCAAATTAGAGGACAAATAGAGGAAGCTCAAGAACAAGTAGATTTGCTTACAAAACTCACAACAAAAGCATTGAAGATCAACATAATTCAAAAAGAGCGGCCAAAATCCCTTAATGACCGGAAAGTTTTAGAAGCAAAAATATCCCAAGAATTATCAAGTATTTATGAGATTAATACTATTTTTAAACAACTTCAATTAATACCAGAAACCGGAGATGAAAGTATAGAGAAAAAATATTATATTCCGCTTCAAGAATTTATTCAGAGTTATCTGAATCCTTTGACAGTATATCTTCAAGGATTGGAAAATTTAGTTCAAGAAATTAAACAGATTCCTCCTAAAACAACAATAGAAGTAGAGAGTTTGTCATCAGCATCACTTAGTAAAATTAATAATAGTGAAGTAGCAATAAAACTAGAAAAATTATCGCAAGATTCAGAGAATTTAACTACACTATTTAATCAGAGAGTAGAACAAGGATTTAGAGATTATAAAAAAACAGAAGCATTAGGAATTAAAATATTAATAGGTAGCCTACTGCTATCGATAATTATTGCAGTAATGATGGCTATCTATACCAGCAGATCCATTGTAACTCCCCTCAAAGATATAATCAAAGTTGCCCAACAAGTGACAGAAGAAGCTAACTTTGAACTCCAACTTACTGTCACTACAAAAGATGAAATAGGACAATTAACCTTATCTCTAAATGAATTAATTGATAAGGTGGCAAAATACACAGAACAACTCCAGGAAGCTAAACTGAAAGCAGAAGCAGCAAACCGTTCTAAAAGTGCTTTTTTAGCTACTATGAGCCATGAACTTCGTACACCTTTAAATGCTATTATTGGATATAGTGAAATTCTTTATGAGGAAGCTGAAGACGCAGGATATCAAGATTTTATGCAGGATCTAGATAGAATTAGGATTGCAGGTAAACACCTTCTAGAAATGATTAGTGATATCTTAGACATTTCCAAAATTGAAGCAGGTCAAGTAACACTTTATTTAGAAAGTATTGAAGTTGAAAAGTTAGTTCAAGATGTAGTTGGTACAGCGAAAAATCTCACAGAAAAAAACCGTAATACCTTCAAATTACTTTTAGGAGAAAATTTAGGTACAATGTATGCGGATATGCCAAAAGTGAGACAAGTACTGATAAATTTATTGGGTAATGCAGCTAAATTTACAGAAGATGGTTTGATTACTCTGAGTGTGGAAAGAGTAAATAATAAGAAGTTGAAAAATTATCAAAATCAAAATTTACAGTCCTTTAATAGTTCAAATGGTTACATAGTTTTTCGGGTGATCGATACTGGTATTGGTATGACAGAAGACCAGTTAAAGCATATATTTCAACCTTTTACTCAAGCAGATGCTTCTACAACTCGTCGGTATGGTGGTACTGGTTTAGGGTTGGCAATATGTCAACGTTTATGTGAAAGGATGGGGGCAAGAATTTACGTTAAAAGTAAATCAGAGGAAGGTTCTACATTTACTGTTTGGTTTCCAGAAAAAGTAATGATCTGATTGGTATTTGACTTTGGTAAATATTCTAGGATGAAATACAAACAGTTAAGTTTAATCAAAGTAATACTCAAGGTTGAATACCCTATAATAAAAAACGGTTTTTTCTACTAAAATTTTGGGGTTGCACATTATGGAATGATATTGCCAAAAATTAGTTTAGACTTTGACTAAAAAAACCTAATATCAATCATTCTAGCAATTGATTAATCCAAAATCCTGTTCATCAAAAATCTAAAATCATTCGTCACTATGCAACGCGAGTTTTTCAATGCAAGAAATACCTTTCTCAATCTCAACTGAAATGACTATATATAAAATAATGAGAGCAAAGGTTGATATAGCAAAGTACCTCATAAAAAGATTGTTAAGTCACTGTTTGTTTTCCAGAAAGAGTACGGTATTAAATTTAAATACTCTAGGATAAAAAAAATTAGTTAAATTTCATTAAAGTAACACCCAAGGGTGAATACCCTATAATAAAAAACGGTTTTTTCTACTAAAAATTCTGCAACAAAGCCAGTTAAAATTAAAGAAAAACAGACTAAAGAAAAACAAAAAAATATGCAACTAAATAATCCTAACCAATTTACAGAAAAAACTTGGGAAGCTATATCCCGTACCCCTGACATCGCTAAAACCTCTCAACAACAACAAATCGAAACCGAACACTTAATGAAAGCTTTGTTAGAACAAAATGGACTCGCAACCAGTCTATTTAACAAAGCAGGAATCTCAACTTCTAGAGTACAAGAATACACAGATACATTTGTTAGTCGTCAACCCAAAGTTAAAAATACACCCAACAATATCTACTTAGGTCGTAGTCTAGACTCCTTATCAGACAATGCCGAAAAATATCGTCAAGAATATGGAGACGAATATATCTCCGTCGAACATTTCATGCTTGCTTATCTCAAAGACAATCGCTTTGGTAAAAATCTCTATCAAGAATTTAAACTAGATGAAGCCAAACTTAAAGAAACTATTTCCCAAGTTAGAGGCAACCAAAAAGTAACAGACAAAAACCCAGAAGGTAAATACGAAGCTCTGGAAAAATATGGTCGCGACCTGACAGAATTTGCTCGCGAAGGTAAACTCGACCCTGTTATTGGACGCGATGATGAAATTCGACGCACTATTCAAATACTCAGTCGTCGCACCAAAAACAACCCAGTATTAATAGGTGAACCTGGAGTCGGCAAAACAGCGATCGCCGAAGGTCTCGCCCAACGTATTATTGCTGGAGATGTTCCACAGTCTCTGAAAGAACGTCAACTCATTGCCCTAGACATGGGTGCTTTAATTGCTGGTGCTAAATTTAGAGGCGAATTTGAAGAGCGTCTGAAAGCTGTTCTCAAAGAAGTCACAGACTCAGACGGTAAAGTTATCTTATTTATAGATGAGATTCACACAGTTGTTGGAGCAGGGGCAACCCAAGGTGCTATGGATGCAGGCAATCTCCTCAAACCAATGTTAGCTAGAGGCGAACTCCGCTGTATTGGAGCAACAACTCTCGATGAGTATCGTAAATATATTGAAAAAGATGCTGCCTTAGAACGTCGTTTCCAACAAGTTTATGTCGATCAACCCAGTGTAGGAGATACCATCTCAATTTTACGGGGTCTCAAGGAACGTTATGAAGTACATCACGGCGTGAAAATCTCCGATAGTTCCCTCGTCGCTGCTGCTACTCTGTCCACTCGCTATATTAGCGATCGCTTTCTACCAGACAAAGCGATAGATCTTGTAGACGAAGCTGCGGCTAAACTGAAAATGGAAATTACCTCCAAACCAGAAGAACTTGACGAAATTGACCGCAAGATCCTGCAACTAGAAATGGAGAAGTTATCACTGCAAAAAGAAAGTGATGCTGCTTCCAAAGAAAGGTTAGAGAGACTAGAAAAAGATTTAGCAAACTTGAAAGAAGGGCAACGCACCCTAAATGCTCAGTGGGAATCAGAAAAAGGCATCATTGGTAAAATTCAGACCCTCAAGGAAGAGATGGATAAAGTCAATATTGAGATTCAGCAAGCAGAGCGAAATTATGACCTCAACCGTGCTGCTGAGTTGAAATACGGTAATCTGATTAATCTACAAAAACAAGTAGAAGAAGCAGAAACTAAACTCGAAGCAACTCAAACCAGTGGTCAAACTTTGTTGCGGGAAGAGGTGACAGAAGCAGATATTGCTGAAATTATTTCTAAGTGGACTGGTATTCCCATCAGTAAGTTGGTGGAGTCAGAAAAAGAGAAGCTGCTACACCTCGAAGAAGAATTACATCAGCGAGTTATTGGTCAGGATGAGGCAGTAACTGCTGTTGCTGATGCTATTCAGCGATCACGTGCAGGTTTAGCAGATCCCAACCGTCCAGTGGCGAGTTTTATTTTCCTCGGTCCTACTGGTGTTGGTAAAACAGAATTAGGAAAAGCATTGGCAGCATATTTATTTGACACTGCAGATGCGATGGTACGCATTGATATGTCTGAGTATATGGAAAAACATTCTGTTTCTCGTTTAATAGGGGCACCTCCTGGATATGTTGGCTATGATGAAGGGGGTCAATTAACTGAAGTTATTCGTCGTCGTCCATATACAGTTATTTTGTTTGATGAAATTGAAAAGGCACACCCAGATGTGTTTAATATTATGCTGCAAATATTAGATGATGGGCGAGTGACTGATTCTCAAGGTCACACAGTTGACTTTAAGAATAGCGTAATTATTATGACGAGTAATATTGGTTCTCAGTATATTTTAGATGTCACTGACGATCATGAGCAAGTACAGAGTCGAGTCATGGAAGCGTTGCGTGCTGCTTTCCGTCCAGAGTTTCTCAACCGTATTGATGAAACTATTATTTTTCAAGGGTTGCAGAAAGAGCAGCTGCGGAAAATTGTGCAATTACAAATTGTGCGTCTAGAGAAACGGTTAGCTGAACGAAAAATTTCACTGAAGCTTGCTGATGCTGCTGTTGACTTTTTAGCAGAAGTTGGCTATGACCCTGTATATGGTGCTCGTCCATTAAAGCGGGCAATTCAGCGAGAGTTAGAAACGCAAATTGCTAAGGGTATTTTGCGTAGTGAATTTAATGATGGTGACACTATTTTTGTGGATGTTGAAAATGAGCGACTTTCATTTCAACGGTTGCCATTGGAGTTGGTGACAGCTAAATAGAAGAGTGTGGGGAGAGGGGGGAGAGCTTTGACTTAGTTGACAACTAACGTTATAAAGCAGTATAATACGATAGTTATCTCTGGCCATTGAAAATACAGTCGTCAACTCAAAAAAGAGCTAAAAATATGTACAAGTCAATTCGTACAAAGCTCAAACTAAATAATCAGCAGAAAACCCTCTTAGCTCAACACGCAGGTTATTCAAGATGGTGTTATAACTGGGGTTTAAGTTTATGGAATGCTGCTTATCAAGATGGTTACAAACCAAATATTCGTAGGCTCAGAGAGGTTTTTACTAACCACACAAAGCCTTTATATCCTTGGATGAAGAACTTGTCATCCTGGTTGTGACAAGACCAGGGCAAACGCATCTCGTCAATAAACTAGGGGTAATTATCAATAAACCGGGTTTTATTGCGCTTGTTGACAATAGACTTTCAACATATAGTGTCTATAAAATAAAATAAACACTACATATAGGGAACGGCAAAATAAGATGCGTTTGCCCTGGTGACAAGACAAGGAAGACAAGGAGATAAGATTGAGAACCTTTAGCAAAGATTTGTTGGCCCTGTTTTGTTTTACGGTTATCCCAGTATTCTTTGAGACTGGCATCATCGGGAGAATTTGTTCCTTGTATCTGATTATGCCCAACTTACCTCTTTTGGGTAGCTTGACTGAGCTAATCAGTTGTTCTAATCCATGTAATATCATGTCCGGATAATTAGTTATAAAAAAACTTTCTCCTTCTTCTCCTGTTGTTCTTCTTTATTACCTCTTTCCTCCTGACTCCTGAGGACTGACTCCTGAGGACTCCGTAGTTATTTATTTATCACTGTTTAACCGGACATGATATAAGCCTATATTGGTGAGCAATGGACTAATTACTCCTCCTTGGGGGGTTCCTTCATGTGTTGGGTTGTATATTCCTTTGTCAATGTATCCTGCCTTCAACCACTGCTTGATTGTTTTCCTAGCTGGATGTGTTCCAACTAAGTTGAGGATGGTTTCGTGGCTTACATTATCAAAGAATCCTTTGATGTCAGCATCTAGAACCCATGTGTCTGTACCTTGATAGAGCTTTAGAAAGCATTGAGCTATGGATCGTGGCAACTTCTACCAACTCTAAAACCGTAAGAGTTAGCTTCAAATTGGCTTTCCCACTCAGGTTCTAATGAGTGTTTAACTATTGTTTGAAGCACTCTGTTTCCTATGGTAGGGATTCCGAGTGGCCGCTTCTTACCGTTGGCTTTTGGAATGTACACTGTAGGGTTTTCCCTGTTGTATCGGTTAAAGTTCACGAAGTAGTTAGGATGGCTACCTTTTCTGCATCTTGGCTTGGGTTTGTTGGAAACGAGGGGTATATTTCGGCAAGGTTGACTACAGAATATACAAGTCAAATTTGTCCGAATTGTGGAATATATACAGGTAAAAAAAACCTATCTGAATGTACTAATAAATGCCGTGAATGTCACTACGAAATCAACTGTGATGTGGCAGCAGCAAAAGTAATTTGTCATCAAGGTGTCACTGCGGTCGGGCAGACCGTGGTTCAACAAATTGACGCTCGTTGGCCTACTGTCGGGAGTTGGAAACAATCTAGATAAGTGCCACTTAAGCATTAAACCTAAATCGTGAGGTTTGGGAATCCCTCGTTATAATCGAGCGATTTAACGAGGGAGGATGTCAACTAGAGCAAACCATCATTATCCATTAGATATTTTGCCACCTTATTAATAGAGGTACGAATTTGGGGATCGCGTCCGCCACGACTATCAATTACAGTAATTACATACACTTCACCATTAATACTTAATCCTAAAGTAGTACCCAGAGCGCGAGAATTTTCTCCCGTCTTTTCACCAAGCCACTTAACTTCTGGCAATTCTTCTAGGGCAGCATATCCCAATAACCTATCCTTCTGACGGGCTAAGGCTTCTATCAATACATCAGAATTTGGATACTCATAATTATATATTGAAACCATCATGTCTGTCAGTTCGTTGCTAGTCAGGGTATTGCGACCTTTACCAGGATTTTTGGGCATGATCCGGTTACCCATCAGTTTGTAGTTGACACTCATCACTTTGTAGCCATCGTCTTTGAGAACTTTATTAATATAAGGTTGTCCTAAATAATCAATAAGTTGATTTGTGGCAATATTGCTACTGTGGTCAATCATTTGCCCAACCAAAGTTTTGAGGGGATAGGGTTTTCTTGCCCTAATTTCTGAGGCATCTTCGGTAAAGTTTCCCCTACTCACATATATAGGAGTATCTAAACTGATATTTTCTTTGGATACTTTCTGCATTGTTGCTACAGCAATTGGAACTTTAATTAAACTAGCAGGACTAGCGGGTGGTTTATTCCCGTTTAGGTCTAAACATTCTCGCCGGAGGTTACAAATAGCGATCGTTGCTCTGCTAGATAAACCACTATCTTTACGAATTTTCTCTAAAAAGTTTGATTTGGTTAGATTTAATTGATAAGAAGAATCATCTAGACTACGCTTGTATTCCTCGATCTTTTTAGTAGTTTTTTTTGCTATAAATGAATCGGTGGGAATTGCTTCTAAATTATAAATAGCTTGTTGCCAGAGGTGTTTTTCTGTTTCTCTAGTTTTGACAGTTGCATTTGGCGTTCCTCCTACTTCTGATGCTTGATTGCCAAGGGCTAATGCTTGATTCCAGTTATCATTTGCTCGTTGTTCAATTAATATTTGAACTTCAATTTCTTGTAATTTTTGTAGTAAGTTTTGTTGCTTTTCTAATACACTGTTATTCTGATCAGAAAAGAATAATGGCTTTCTGGGAGTAGGTAGAGATTCTAATTTCGCAACTGTGCGATCGCGCAGCTCATAGAGTTCTTGTAAAGACTGAGTATAAGATTCTTCTGCCCAGGAAATCTCTATACTCCCAATTGAAATTATAGTAATACTAGCTATTGTTGTTAAAGTGCTAGTCAGAATATATCTGATTTTTAGTCTTCCGTGCATTGAATTTGCCCCACACAAATAAATAATTTTCTGCTGACCAATAAAAATACAATCTTTTAATCTTTACTGTATCAACTTGTCTAACTGAATACAAATATATAGTCTTTTTTATTATATTTTAGTGGTTTTGTCAACTCCTATTAATCTTTTAACAAAGTAAGCAGCAGAAAAGAGATAATAGAGTTGTTGGGAAATAACTTAGGTTAGGAAAAAATTAAAATGAAAATTTGATATATTTGCTTAGTAATTTAATTATTTATGCTGCTATTAGGTATAAGTTCCAGCCATCCAGTTGCTGTTAGCATTAATTTGTCATCAAAATCATAATTGTGATTACGGTAAATCTGACTGACAACTCAATAACGTTTGATACCCTTGATTCGCATTTTCACATACCACCCTTGATTGGCTCAATTTCCGATTTTCCGACACTATTAAAATCCGATATCTGGGTTGATTGGGTTCCAGGGCAATCATACGACGTTGGGAAATTTGGGTCTCAACAATCTCATCTTACTCCATTAAATTTATCCGATCAGGATAGAGGAGTTTCTGATGGTGCGAAAGATACTTTTTCTTCTGTTGATAATGTTGTTTTACAGCTAACAGCTAATACATTAAAAAAAATATCGCTAAAAGCATGGAGGAAATTTTTAAAATGGGCAACTTGCTACAGATGACAGAAACTCAGAAAAGATTATTCTGATTCATGATTATTCACCGAAAAATTGGGTTTGAAGCCTCGCCCTGATAGGACTACTTTTTAACTTGTTTTTATTTGATAAATATACTATAATAACTGTATATAACATTTCCCAAGAAGTGTGAGGTACAAAATTCCGGCGTTGGTGAAAAGAGGTATGATATCTTGTCCGAATAAGAGCGCAAACAAAAAACTTTCTCCTTCTACTACTCTTTCTTCTTCTTTCTTTCTTTCCTCCTGACTCCTGACTCCTGACTCCTGACTCCTAAATAATTAAGATTAATATCATACATTAATTCACCAACACCAAAATTCCTTTGTTTTAGGGTACACAGAATATGGAATAGAATAGAAACCAAGATGGATGTACCTCATTAGTCTGAGAAACGCTATAGTTTAGATTAAAATTATCAAAGCTAGATTTAAGTATCGCATTTATCCAACACCAAAAAAAATACCAATGAGCAAAGCTATTTGTTTGTGTGCGTGTGGTTTGGAACTATGATCTAGCTTGTTGTCAAAACAAGTATAAATGAGGATTGAATCAACAGATTAATTCTGAACTATAAAAGCTGTTTATTACTCAACCAAAAAAGACGGAAAATAGGGAATGGTTATCAAAACTTTCGGGGTTGCACATTAAAGAATGATAATAGATTTTAAACTGTACATATATTTAGGAAAGAATAATCCAAAAATATCTACTTTCGGATTTCATCATTCCTGATTGTGCAATGGCAAACTTTCTATTGTCCTATTGCAATCCTATTTTATTCGTGTCAAAAATCTTACTGCTTTTTAGGGAACTGGGAACACTTAACTGGGAACACTTAACTGGGAACAGGGAATAGGTAAGAGTTTCAGTGTTTTTATTTACTTTTTGATTTGTCACGATCTATTTAGGATTGCTATATGACAACAGTCATTGAATGATTTAAACCGCCGTTCGTATTTTTAACCCTTAATTAGACCTACCTACTTAGGCGACTTTTATAGTTTATAGTATAGTTGAAGAAGCCTAAAAGTATTCAACCGCTTATTTATACAAATAAATTAATTACTAAACTCAAATGACTCAATCCTTAGTTACTCCTACCCAAACTCCTCTCTTAGGCTTATCTTTATCTGAGTTAACAGAGTGGGTACAACAGCAAGGACAACCTGCTTATCGAGGCAAACAATTATATCAATGGATATATCAAAAAGGGGCTAAGTCTCTGGCAGATATCACTGTATTTTCTAAACAATGGCGCGAGGAGATTAAGCATTTTCCCATTGGTCGATCTGCCATACATTACCGCTCTGTTGCTCCAGACAAAACGGTTAAATATCTGCTGCAACTATCAGACGGTAATATTATTGAAACTGTAGGTATTCCTAGCCATAAACGTCTAACTGTATGTGTTTCTTCTCAGGTGGGTTGTCCGATGGCTTGTGATTTCTGTGCTACTGGAAAAGGAGGTTTTACGCGGAACCTAGAAGCATACGAAATTATCGACCAGGTGCTGACTGTGCAAGAAGATTTTGAGCGACGAGTTAGCCATATTGTGTTTATGGGAATGGGGGAACCGTTGCTGAATACTAAAAATGTCTTGGCTGCTGTTAGGTCCCTGAATCAAGATGTGGGTATTGGACAACGTAATATAACTATCTCAACTGTGGGAATTCGCGATCGCATTCGTCAATTAGCCGAACATAAACTGCAAGTGACTCTCGCTGTTAGTCTTCATGCTTCTAATCAAAGATTGCGGGAACATCTGATTCCTAGTGCTAAATCTTATCCTTTAGGGGATTTGATAGCAGATTGTCGTGAATATGTCAACCTCACAAAGCGAAGAATTAGTTTTGAGTATGTGATGTTAACGGGTTTTAATGATTTACCAGATCATGCTAAAGAATTAGCTAAAAATCTACGGGGGTTTCAGTGCCATGTTAATTTAATTCCCTATAATCCTATTAGTGAAGTTGACTATCAAAGACCAACAGGAGAAGATATCAACGCTTTTGTTAATGCTCTCGAAGAAAAACATATTGCAGTTAGCGTTCGTTATTCTCGTGGTTTAGAAGCTGATGCCGCTTGTGGGCAATTACGGGCGTCGCGGGTTAGTGGTGTAGGGGAGTAAGGGAGTGGGGAGTGGGGAGTAGACACGGGGACGCGGGGACGCGGGGACGCGGGGATGGAGGCTTTGAATTTATGATTACAGTACTTTTTAGGATAGTGAGGTACAGCTATAAGACTATTTATATTATGTCCGGATAAACACTAACTGTAAAGTCATTGCGACTGGAACGGAGTGGAAGGAAGCAATCTCCTAATATCATGTTCGGATAAACACTAACTATAAAGTCATTGCGACTGGAACGGAGTGGAAGGAAGCAATCTCAAGAGTTTGAGGTATCTCTTCCATCTATATCCTAATCATAACTATTCAACCGAACATGATATTACACTTAGGAGGAAGGAAGGCAGAAGGAAAAGAAAGATTCAAAGGGGATAAGTTTTTTTATCACTAATTATCCGGACATGATATAAGTCCCTGAGATTGCTTTCCTGACGGAATGCTCCGCAAACGCTGCCGCTCGCAATGACAACTATTCAACCGGATTTTATATCCCACATTCCGCACTCCCTCACTCCTACCTCTGACTTTCCTACGGAATACTGCGCAAACAGGTAGAGAGAGGTACTGATAACTGATAACTGAAATGACGTGGACTAATTCTCTAATCGCTGCAATTTCTCTTTTGCCCACTCCCGCAGTTGTTCATCTGGGTCATTTTCTGCTCTGTCTTGTAATAGTGGGAGGGTTTGCGGATGGTCTGGGTAACGTTTGACTATTGCCTCTAGTGCAATTTGTCGAGGGTTAAATTCGTTGAGTTTATTATAGTTTTCACTTTCAAAAGAGTCATGGTCTTCTACCTCGCTAATAAAATCATAGAGGGAGTCGTTGTAGTCGTAATTGCTCAACAAGTTAAACCTGCCAAACTCTAGAGCTAGTCGAAGGTTTTCTTCAACATCAAGATGGTTTTCAAAAGGGTCATTTGTAGCGCATTCGTGAAGCAAAGGTAAAATTTCTGGATGACTTTTCCAGCCTTTGGCTATTTGGTCCAATGCTTCTGAGCGTACCTGCCAATCATCATCAGACTGTGCTAATTGTTTAAGCAAAGGTAAAGTTTCTGGACGACGTTTCCAACCTATGACTATTTGTTCTACTGCTCCAACTTTTACTTGCCAATCATCATCAGACTGCACTAATTGTGTGAGCAAAGGTAAAATTTCTGGGTGACGTTTCCAACCTCTAACTATTTGTTGTACTGCTACTATTCGTACATCCCAATTGCTATTGAGCTGTATCCATTGTGTGAGCAAAGGTAAAATTTCTGGGTAATGTTTCCAACCTCTAACTATTTGTTGTACTGCTACTGCTCGCACAAAACGATCATTATCAGACTGCACTAATTGTTTGAACAAAGGTAAAGTTTCTGGGTTATGCTTCCAACCTCTAAATATTTGTCGTACTGCCTCAAACCGCACCTGCCAATTATTATCAGAATGCGCTAATTGTTTGAGCAAAGGTAGAGTTTCTGGATGATGTTTCCAACCCCTAGCTATTTGCTCTACTGCTACTGC
>NZ_RCBY01000196.1 GCF_003838195.1 Okeania hirsuta | reverse complement strand
TTAATAATTAATAATTAATTATTAATTATTAAGGCTTGCGCTCATAAAGCTAAAAGTCAGGATAGCTAAGTTCATTGCATTAACTGATATTGGTTAAAGCATTTTTTTGTCGAAAAAAGTGCCAGCTTTTCAGCTCAAAGAGCTGCAAAAAGCTAGTACTTTGAGACGATTATGGCAGAAAAATATTGGGACAATTTTTCCGACTATCTCTTCTATAATTCCCATTTCTCCTGTCTCCTACTAAAAGACTTTTTCAGCAAACCCCAATTATCAACTATCAATTATTCATTGTAATTTCTTCACATATAATGGCCGAAACCGTTGCCTGTTTCACCTCAAATCGACCCGTCCCCGCGTCCCCGTGTCTCGATGTCCCCGTGTCCCCGCGTCCCCGTGTCCCCGTGTCATACTTGTTACAGCTCACTTATTCCCTAGCGCATAGCGCTATACAACTCCATCACATCTTTTATGGCCATTCGAGAACTAGCTCCTAAGTTCAGAGATGAAATGTGGCCTCGACTCAGATGGTCAGCCGCCGCACAACCAATCATGGCCGCATTATCTGTACAGAATTTGAGGGGAGGAAATAGTACCTGTAAATTATTCTTACTTGCTGCTCTACTTAAGTGCCATCGCAACCCACTATTTGCAGCTACACCTCCACCAATCGCAATTGTATTTAATCCATAATCTAGCGCACAGGCGATCGCTCTTTTTGTTAACCCCTTCGCTACAGTTTCTTGAAAGCTAGCTGCAATGTCCTTAGTTATTGAAGACTCAGGTAATAATTCATGGCCTTCTGTTTCCAATTTTTGAATTAATCGCAACACAGCAGTTTTTAGTCCACTGAAACTACAATCATAGGGGTGATAGCCACCTTCAGGTAAAGAAATTTTCCCTTCAGGTAGAGAAAAAGCCGATCTATTACCCTCTGCTGCCAATTTATCAATTATGGGGCCTCCCGGATAGCCAAGTTTCAATAATCTAGCCACCTTATCAAAAGCTTCTCCTGCAGCATCATCCCTTGTTTGGCCTAATGTTTCATAAACACCACAATCTTTGACATAAATTAAACTTGTATGGCCCCCAGAAACCAACAAACAGAGAAAAGGTGGTCTTAATTCTGGTTGACTAAGATAAGTCGCGTAAATATGACCTTCTAAATGATGCACTCCCACAAATGGCTTTTCATGGACAATAGCCAGAGTTTTTGCTGCCGTTATTCCCACTAACAAAGCGCCAACCAAACCAGGGGCACAAGTAGCTCCAATACCATCAATATCTGGCCAATCTAAATCTATCTCTGTAAAAGCCTGAGCGATCGCCTGATTGATTATTTCTAAATGTTGCCGTGAAGCTATTTCTGGGACCACACCTCCATAAAAACTGTGAATATTAATTTGTGACTTTACGATATTACTTAAAACTTGATGATTCTTAACAATTGCCACAGACGTTTCATCACAACTTGTTTCTATAGCTAAAATAGTTGTCATTGACTGATAAATTTATAAAAATAGCTTGATTACTGTCAGCTTCAAATTTATCATTTCCATTAAGAAAATCCCTACTTCAGCTTAATTTAGCTACAGAAGAATGGGTAATTGTCAACACTTTGTAATAAAAGGAAACAATTTTATGAGACGATTGTTGGCTTTAGTTTTAGCCATAAGTCTTTGGGCAACTGGTGCATCAGCAGCATCAGCATATAACTTAGTGCCATGTTCAGAATCACCTGCTTTTCAGGCACGAGCTGAATATGCTCGCCCTACTACCGGCGATCCAGAATCTGGTAAGAAACGATTTGAACGTTATTCACAAGCACTTTGTGGAGAAGACGGACTACCTCATTTAATAGTAGATGGTAGTCTGAATCGCGCTGGAGATTTCCTCATTCCTAGCATTTTATTCTTGTATATTACAGGTTGGATTGGTTGGGCCGGTCGTTCCTATCTACAAGCAATCAAATCTGGTAAGAATCCAGAGGAAAAAGAGATTGTTATCGACGTTCCTTTAGCAATCCAAAAAATGCTAGGTGCAGCTCTATGGCCAGTGTTGGCATTAGGAGAATTTACCTCTGGTAAAATGTTTGCTGAAGAAAACGAAATTACTGTTTCCCCACGCTAAAACATTAACTAAGGAATTAATAAAAACTAAGTAATTGTAATTAGTATAAAAATACTAATTACTAACTGCCAAAAGTCCCAAAACAATGTTTTTTAACATTGTCTAAACAATACCTGATTTGACAATCAGTTTTTAGGAGAAATATTCATGCAAGACCTACTTAAGTATCTATCAACAGCCCCAGTTCTGGCTGCAGCCTGGATGATTATCACAGCCGGAATTTTAATTGAGTTTAATCGTTTTTTCCCAGACTTACTTTTCCACCCAATGTAAAAGCCAAAAAGTTAACTCAGACTTATCTGGATTAATCTAAAGTATGAAACAAAATGTAGATTAAATTCTGAATCAATATTCAGATGAAAAATAGTGGTTAATTCAGAAATCACAATTCTAGACTAATAGTCCGTCAAGCAAAAAATGATGAGTATGTTGAGTATCAAAGCCTTATAAATAAGTGTTATTGAGAAATAGTAACTTATTAAATATAACTTGATAGACTACTATAGCTGAAAATCTGATTTCTGAAACCACTCTAAAATTTAGCTGTTGCCAACTCAGTTATCATCTTGTCTTGAATAAAAAAGGAACTTAAGCTGAAGGTTGAGAAATAAAGGTGATAAATTGGTAAACAACGTAAGCATTCAGCTATTAGCAGTCAGCGCTTCAGCAATTAGTAGTGATGGAAGAAGGCAGCTATGCTGTTTCCGTAGCATGACCTAGGAAAGGGAAAATTGCTTATAAATTTAAACCCCAAAAAATTTTAAGCACTGTTTAGACGGTGGGGTATTAAACCCGCTACAAAAAAAGTAATTACTTCTCAAATTTGGAAAGGGGACTCATGGCAGTAACTTTATTATTCAAACTCAATTTTTCAATTGCTTTGACCTTCCCCAAAATTAATTGCTGATAGCTAATAGCTGACTGCTGAATGCTGACTAAACAACTACCTTTAGATCGGCGAATGAATTTGGTATAAATAATAAGGCAAACATCAAAAAGTTCCAACATAATAGCTGAAAAACAGACTTAATGAAATCCTATCTCGCAGCAGCAATATCAATGACAAGTGTGCCTGACTTGTCAAAAAATCTAGCACAGGCAGAAGAATTAATAGACTTAGCAGTCCGTCAAGGCGCAGAGTTAGTTACCTTGCCTGAAAATTTTCCCTTTTTAGGTGAAGAAAAAGAAAAAATTGACCAAGCAGAAGTGATCGCTACAGAAAGTGAAAAATTTCTCAAAACAACGGCTCAAAAATTCCAAATCACAATTCTAGGAGGTGGGTATCCAGTACCTACAAAAGATGGCAAAGTTTATAACGTTGCATCCCTAATAGATTCTAATGGCCAAGAAGTAGGTAGGTATGAAAAAGCACATTTATTTGACGTTAACTTGCCTGACGGTAATACCTACCGAGAATCAAACACTGTTAAAGCAGGAGTCAAGTTACCTTCAGTCTATTCATCAAAAGATTATGGTAATTTAGGCATATCAGTATGCTATGATGTAAGATTTCCTGAGTTATACAGATATCTCTCAAATGCCGGGGCTGAAGTCATATTCGTACCAGCGGCCTTCACTGCATATACAGGAAAAGACCACTGGCAAGTATTACTCCAAGCACGAGCAATAGAAAATACCTGCTATATCATTGCTCCAGCTCAAACAGGGAAGCACTATGGCAGAAGACAAACTCATGGCCATGCAATGATAATTGACCCTTGGGGTTTAATTTTGGCAGATACTGAAGATAAACCAGGAGTAGCAATTGCAGAAATTAACCCATCCAGATTAGAACAAGTTCGTAGACAAATGCCATCCCTACAACATCGGGTATTTACTTGAAGTACCACTCAGAACTCAGCGCTTCAGCCATCAGCTTCTCAAGGCGTATAATTAGGGATTAAAACCCCCATAAAAGGCGCACCACTAATTTTTCAAATAAGCGTGGGGAACTTAAACCCTTGAATTTTTAGCGCTCCAGCTAAATGCTGGCAAGTAGAGCATTCCGGAACAGAAAAGCTGATGGCTATTTAAAAAGGACTTCCTACGGAATGCGACCCAAACTCAAACAGCAGTTCAGCAGTTCAGCGGTCAGCTTTGCCCGGAAAGCGGAATTCCGGAACGGAGCAACCCAAGCTTTTCAGTCCGGACTGCTCCGCAAACAGATACCATTACATATGCACTACCTTTTGAGGATGAAGCGCTAGAGGGGGAGCTCTAACTGAAGCGCTAGTGCAGGATGGCGGAAATAACTAACCAGTTAAAAAAGGTTCAAAAGCTTGTACAATAACCTTTCTTCCCTTCTGCCTTCTGCTATCCTAGATAACTAAAGCCTCCTGCCTTCTGCCTTTTTGCGCTATTTAATTCTACCTTGACTAACGTTGCATATAACCCACATTCCGCACTTCAATTTGTAACATAAAAATTAGTATAAAATCTGTAGTTTGCTTAAGTATTTATACTATATAAATTATCTTCATTTACCTCTATCGGGAGTCAAATTCTCAGTTAAATATTAAGCATAAATACTTACTGAATCGTTGACTCCTATTGACCACTATAATTTTCTTCTTAATACATGACTTTTGAATTTTGACTGTCTTGAGTGCCTCTTACATTCTGGAGGCAATGTGTGCGGAACCATTTCCACAGTTTAGCGCCGTAGGAAACCTAGCCAATTAGCACTCGATGCATAACTTATATTTTTATGCTACGTTTTGTGGTGCGGAATGTAGGAGATAACGTCCCTACCTACTCTCCTACTCCCTCCCATACTCAGGATACGGGTTAAAAAGTTTTTGAGAAATGGTATAATTCCTGTCTAAAACTTTTTCAGGGACTTTCCAAAAATTTCCCATATTCTTTATTTCAAGTTAGATAGATATTTACGATACATTTTAGATAGTTAGATATTTTTTATATATACTCACCAAAAAATATTTTTATAACAAAAGATTAGCGATCCGTGCATAAAGTCCTGTTACATTAAGTCAAGATGATTTAGAAAAACTTAATGTTTAGTTCAATGGCAGGGTTCAATTTTTTGAATGAATTTTTCCTATTTCCTTTATCAGGCAAACTTCAACCGATACTAGCAACAGCGACAGAAACAGAAGTAGAACCAGCAATGGTAGTTGCAGGAGTCCTTTTGAGCCTAGTGGCAATTTATATAGCCAGCAAAGCAGGGGGCGAATTTTTTAACTGGCTAGGTTTTCCACCAGTATTAGGTGAACTAGTAGGAGGTGTAGTTATAGGTATTTCCGCCCTAAACCTGGTAATCTTTCCAGAAAGTGGGGCAGATAGTTCCGCATCCGTAGTTATCAGTATTTTAGAAGCAACAGCAGGTTTAGCCCCTGACGCTGCGGAAGCTACATTTCAAGTCCAAAGTGAAGTCCTCGAAGTTCTATCCGAACTGGGGGTGATCATTTTGTTATTTGAAATTGGCCTAGAATCCAACATTAGAGACTTAATGCAAGTGGGTATTCAGTCCCTAATTGTCGCAATTGTGGGAGTAACATTACCATTTGTCGCTGGTACAGCAGGAATGATGATGATATTCCATGTCTCAGCAGTACCAGCAATTTTTGCAGGAGCAGCTCTTACAGCAACCAGTATTGGCATTACTTCCAGGGTACTAGCAGAAATTAACCGCCTCAATACTCAAGAAGGTCAAATTATTTTGGGTGCTGCTGTTATAGATGATGTTTTAGGTATTATTATCCTGGCAGTAGTAGCAAGTTTAGCAAAAACTGGCGAAGTCGATGTAGTCAATGCGATCTATCTCATCATCAGTGCCAGTGTATTTTTGGTAGGTGCAATATTGTTAGGTCGCTTCTTTAATGACACCTTTGTTTTCTTTGGTGAAAAATTTAAAACTCGTGGACGAGCAGTTATTCCAGCTTTGACGATCGCATTATTTATGTCCTACATTGGTACAGCGATCCATTTGGAAGCCATATTGGGAGCTTTTGCCGCAGGATTGGTTTTAGATAACTTGGATCAAACAGAGGTAGGTAGAGAATTAGAAGAACTAATTCGTCCTATTTCTGATGTCGTCGTTCCCATTTTCTTCGTCACAGTGGGGACAAAAACCAATCTTGGAGTTCTCAACCCAGCTATTCCTACTAACCGTGAAGGTTTAGTTATTGCGATCTTCTTAATAGTTGTTGCTATTGTGGGTAAAGTTGCCTGTGGTTTTAGTGTCTTTGGTTTAGAGAACATTAACCGTTTAGCTGTTGGTGTTGGTATGGTGCCACGGGGTGAAGTTGGTTTGGTTTTTGCCTCAGTTGGTTCTGCTAGTGGCGCTTTATCCCCTGCTTTGGATGTAGCAATTATTCTTATGGTTATAATTACAACATTCTTAGCGCCTCCCTTGCTGCGAGTCGTGTTCGGAGAAGGAGAAGCAGAAGAAGTAACTGAAACTTCTGGGTAGTTATTTGCAAAAGGTAGAAGGTTAATTTTTAGATGGCTTTTCTATAACTCATAACCTTTATAGAACCCATTTGAGATCTATTTAACAAAGAGATAGGGACTCACCCCTAACCCCTCCCAGGAGGGGAATGTGGGGAGATGGGGAGATAGAAGCAAATTTCAACCTGCTTGGTGTACTATAGCAATGTGCGCTCAGGTATTTACAATGTCCAGCTCAAAGTGCAGTAAGCGAACAGGTGTACAAAAAATAATGTGTAAATATGCCAGCGCACATTGCTATACCTGCTGCGCTATCGGGCGGTGAGTGCAGTACGCCCTTCAGGTTCCCGTCTGTGGGCGAAACCTGCCTCCCCCACCCCATAGGTGCCCCGCCGAATTGAAGCAACTGCCCTACGCAAAGCTTCTCTGTTAGCGTAGGTCCTCCGGAGAAGGAAAGAAATACCCGAAGGGCCAGGGGTTTCATTCACTTTTGGCCTTATTCTCGTTCCTGAATCTCCTGACTTCACCACCGACTAAGTTCTGAGGACGGCAGTCAAAAGCACATACCCCCTGCAAAGATACGATCAGGGATTCTATATAATAAATCCAAAACTTTCCCAAAATCTACATTTTTTATGGCTCCCAAGTATAAATTAGGGAGGTATTTTTTTATAGTATCAAGTTTTATTCATTAGACTTAATCAAAATTCTTGTCAATTCTCAAGAGAATCTTTCAAAATTCGGCGTTGCTGATTCTGGGTATGATTTGATAATTTTGTATTTGGGATTTTTTATTTTGGATGGTTTGAACTACTTGTTAATATTAACTGTTCCCAGATCCGGTGTTCCCAGATCCGGTGTTCCCTATAAACCTACTTTCATACCTTAATTCAGCAATGCCCAAAATTCCTCCGACTCCCTTCTATTCAGTTTCGCTAATCAAGTCCAAAACTAATTTAGCTAATTCATCAGTTGCCCCAAGAGGTTCACTCAGGCAGAATTTAATAGCAGGGTATATTTGAGTAAATTGATTAACTGTATCAGCGATCGCATCAGTAATACCCCCATTAAACAGAAAATAAGGCAAAATTCCAATTCTTTGATATCCTTGTCTGATTAATATTTCAACTCTTGATTTCAGGTCGGGACAAACAGACCAATAAGCAGTACAAACCAAAACTTGACAACTACTTGCAAGAGACTCGGCTATTTTTTCCACAGGTTCATTGCCACCAGGACGACGACTACCATGAGAAATAACTACCCAAGCATCAGCAGTCACGGAAGTTACTTTAGCTGCCAGTAAACGTGCCATTTCTGGATGAGAACCAATATAGGGGCATAGAGTGATTTTACTTTGGCTATAAGTTTCTGAGTTAAATTCAGATTTTTGCTTACTTTTTTCCTTTGCTTTAACCTTGTGCCTGAATACCTCTACTTCTGCTGGAATATCCTCTGTGACATGAACTCCAGGTAATAAAAATAAAGGTATAATTTTAACTTGATTAATGTAGAGCGATCGCCTTTTTTCCCAAAAATCTTCAATTTGTTCGTGCAGAGATTTAAGTCCCAGTTCTAAAACTCCTGTACCAATCAAAGGACATTTGAGAAGATCATTACTTGTCAAATTTCCAGTTAAATTTATTTGCCTAGATAAAAGTCCAGCTAGTATGTGTAATTCTAGGAGCGATCGTGGGTCACGACTACCATGAGATACTAAAAAATAGGTTGATAGCAATTTTAACTTTGACCTAATTATTATATAGATATATAAATATTAAGTAACACTTTTGAACAATTTTCATCCTGATTTAATTAAAATTGTATGTATATTCCTACACATTAACTCTATTCACTTTCTCTGGATATTCGGTAAAAGTCCAATCAATCTCTAATGAGTGAATTTTGTTTTGTCCAGTATATCTATAAAGTGTTTAATTGATAATTAGAATACTTACTTTGTGCCCAGTTAATATTGGTAACTGTATATAAAGATTAAATATTTTCAAGAATAATCTGCTATAATTATGATAGATATCAATATACTAAAGTAGAAACCATACAAGGAGAAAAAAATGGCCAAAGAAGAAGTAAAAAGCGTTACCGTACTCCAAAGTGATGATGACTTTGGTGGCTCTCCAGACACCCTATATGGAAAGTCCCCCAAAAGTAAGAAAAAGAAAAAGAAAAAACAGGCACGTGCTTTGAAGCCTTTTGAAAAAATGGTATTTTCAATGGCTAAAAGCTATGACAAATCTAGTAAAGAGTATCGTGATCGTCACGAAAAATCTAACAAAAAGAAGAAAAACGGTTGGATTAAAGATTTCCCCAAAAACTATAACAAGGCTATGTCTAAGTTGGGTGGAAGTGGAATGGGTGTAATGGGTGTTAAGTTGTTTGAATAATTCAAATATTAATACCGATTAGCAGGAAATCCAAGTTATTAAGTCCCGAAAAATAAATATCTACTAAAATAATTATAGTTTAGTAGAAAATATTCAAAGGAGAAATAAAGTGGCGAAAGAAGATGTAAAAAGTGTTACCGTACTGCAAAGTGATGATGACTTTGGTGGTGCCCCATCAACCCTCTATGGTAAATCAGCTAAAAGGAAAAAAAGGAAAAAGAAAAAGCAGGCACGTGCTTTAAAGCCTTTAGAAAAAGCTGTATTCAGAACTGCAAAAATGTACGATAAATCCACCAAAGAATATCGTGATCGTCACGAAAGATCTAACCGGAAGAAGAAAAACGGTTGGATTAAAGATTTCCCCAAAAACTATAGCAAGGCTATGTCTAAATTGGGTATGGGTGGCTTCGGCTACATGGGTATTAAATTGTTTGAATAATTCAAATATTAATACTGATTAGTAGAAAGCCCAACTGATATAGAAAGTTTTACTGACAACTTTCATATAAACTTTAGACTAATTGGGGTAAATCGAAAAACTAGCTTTGGTTCATAACAAGTAAGTGAGACTTTTGAAAAAAAGAATCAGACTCAAGCAAAATCTTGATTTACTAAATGATCCACAGATAGAGTAGAAAGCTTAGGTGATAGTGTAACCTTGCTATTAGTAAGTTATGAGGAGTATGTCAAAAGTAATAATTGATTGCTATCATACTCCTCATAATTTCTATCAGTGAAGGGCAGGTGCAAAAGGGACTTTGTTAAACTAACTCAGGAAATATACAACCCATAACGGATGCAAGAAAAAAAATAATTGCAGGTTTTTGGTAAAATTTCCTCTAGTAACATAATAATTAGCAAGCATTAAGGAGATAAAAAAAAATGGTAATGTCATCTGATACAAGTGAAAAAAGCTTGAAGCAACAAGCAAACACGGTTGTTTTAGAGTTTGGAGGAGCTAAGAGTGACGATATCGATGATTTACGCAGAGGTGAGGGTAAGGTATTCAAAAGAATAGGCCAAACAATTGAAAAACTACAAGAATCAGGCGAAATTTCAGATAACATACAGCCCATAATTGTTATTTTAAAGAAAAAGAAAAGTAAAAAAGGACTTTTAGACTAAGAAGATTTTCTTACTATTTATTATAGTGAGTGTAAGTGTTGTAAGTTCCTTTAAAAGTTTCATAACTTAAGTTATGACTGGTGGAATAATGGTTTGATTGACTTCGAGTATTATGCTCGAAGTTATGTATGTTAGGTGAAATAGTGATTTTAGGTTCTTAAACTTATCTCCTAGTATTTAAGTAAAACTTGAATAAATTTCAGAGAAAGGTATGAGGTCTAAAAATTATAACATTTTTCCTGACAACATAAGTTAAATTAAGTAGTAAAAATTTAGGGAGAAAACAAAAATGAAACAACAAGCCAACACTATTATTTTAGAAATGAGTGGTGCAGATAAAGACGATATCTATGATTTTCGGAGGGGCGAAGGTAAGATCTTTAAAAGAATACGCTCGATTATAGAACAGTTAAAAGAAGAAGGTGAAGTGGATGAAAATGTACAGCCTGTAATTGCCCTAGTCCAGAAAAAGAAAGATAAAAAGGGACTCTTAGACTAGAAAAATTAAAACCTACGCAATGTACTAATTTTGCTTTCAAGTAGATAGCGAAATATCTTAACAGATAGAGTTGCGCTTTAAGTCCAATAACAATTCAATTAACTATGAAATCAAGCCCCCGCCTGTAGAGTGAGGGCTTGATATTTTTTTCCTGAAGGTAAATATTTTTTTTATGTAAAGGTGTATCAAAATCCCTTATACTACTTAAGAAATTATAAGCTCAAGTTGATAACGTGAACATACTATTAGTCTGCACAGAAAAGTTACCAGTGCCTAATGTCCGAGGTGGGGCTATCCAGACATACATAGACGGTATTCTACCTTACCTAAAACGAGAGCATGAAATCACAGTATTCTCCATAGCAGACCCTGATTTACCAGATCGAGAAATTAGAGACAATATTCGTTACGAGCGCACTACTGCCAACACTTCAGAAGAATACTATCAAATAGTAGCCAAATTTGTAGAAAGGAAAAATTTTGATTGGATAGTAATTTACAACCGTCCCAAGTATGTGTCCTTGGTTGCCAAAGCAGCTCCCAATAGTCGCTTTCTTCTTAGTATGCATAACGAAATGTTCTATGCTAAAAAAATTGAACCACAAGAAGCAATTAAATGCCTGGAACGAGTAGAAAAAGTAGTGACAGTCAGTAAATTTATTGCTGATGGTATTGCTAAGTTATTTCCAGAATATAAACACAAGCTGCAACCGGTATATGCTGGAGTAGACCTCAAGCGCTTTCAGCCAAGGTGGGCAGAAGGAGTAAAAGAGAAACGAGAAGCAATGCTGGCGACTCATGGGTTGGAGGGTAAAAAAGTAGTCCTCTGCGTGGGAAGGTTGACAGATAAAAAAGGACCTCATCTGTTAATATCTGCGATCGCCAAAATAATCAAAAAACATCCATCTGCTGTATTATTGCTAGTAGGAAGTAAATGGTACGGCAATAACAATGAAAATGATTATGTCCGTGAAATTAAAGCAGAAGCAGAAAAGTTAGGGCAAGCAGTTCAGCTGACTGGTTTTATCTCACCATCAGAAGTAGCAGATTACTTTTTGTTAGGGGATATATTCGTGTGTGCATCTCAATGGGAAGAGCCTCTAGCTAGGGTGCATTATGAAGCTATGGCAACAGGACTATGCACTATTACTACTGCTAGGGGGGGAAATCCTGAAGTAATTGTTCCCGGAAAAAATGGTATTGTCATCTCAGACTACGACAATCCTGATGCCTTTGCTACTGAGATCAACTACTTATTGTCAAAACCAAAGAAGAGTGAAAAAATGGGAAGAACAGCACGTGATCTAGCAGAATTATATTACAGTTGGTCAAGAGTAGCTTGGGATATTTTGAGTATTATTAATGACTCAACATCAATTTCGGTAGAAACGCTACAAGACATAAAAGAAACTAAGGAAGCAGGATAAATCTAAATTTGTCCGCATTTTGTGAAAGGAAAAAAAGGATATAAAGTCTAAATATTTCTTAGCTTAGTCTGATTTTCATAGGTATTGGTAAACATAAAACTAAAAGCAATAGCTGCACATTAATATATGAAAAATGAGCAATAATTTTCGGCGTTGTTGAATAAATGTATGATTTCACAGGATTCAAGAGTCAGGATTCAGGAGGACTAAGCCAGGAGTCAGGGACTAAGCCAGGAGTCAGTAGGTAGAAAGGAGTTTTTCGGTGATTAAATAGGAAGAAATAGGTATAATTTGCACTATTGTTTTGGCTAAAAATTTACCACTAGTTGAATTTCTCAAATCAGCAACGCCGAATTTTCTAAATTAATTGATCTTCTCCAGTATCGCTCCCTAAATCAATCCGATCAAAAAGCTTACACTTTCCTTAAGAATAGTGAAAAAGAAATAGAAAGTATCAGTTACAGAGAATTATAGCGCTGCGCGCAGGCAACAGGCAATAGGGGGAATAAAAAGCTGATAATATAAGATTTTAGCTATTGGACACCTCCTGCAATTTGTAAATATGCCAGCGCACATTGCTATAGATGAAAAAGCACAGGCGATCGCTGTAGAGCTTCAAAAGCAGCAGATGGGTAGCAAAGAAAGGGCGTAGTATCTGGTGATGGTGCCTATGATATAGCTGCCGCACTTGCTCCACCAACAGCGCAATTGCTACCAGGAGGCCAAAAACAGAGGTGCAAAACCAATCATACCACCTCGTAAAGATGCCGTGCCACAGCACAGCATGGCAAGAGCAAAGCTTCACCCCATCCCAGGGATGAAAACCTTAGACAGATTCATTTTGTAAGGTGGGGTGAAATAAATGGAAGCGCAAGAGTGGTTACTATCGACGTTCCCTATCTGTTTGCGCAGCATTCCGTAGGAAAACTATACTGAAACAAAAATGGTTATTCTTAAGTTGGATAGCAGTTTTTATTACCACCAGCTTTATATAAGCAGTGATTTTGCCGCGATTAAATACCGACTTCGTGGGATTTATAAATCATAAAACAAGATGCTTGTCAATCCCATAAAATCAACCCATTTTGAAAAAAAGGCGCTGCTGAATCAAGGGATGAATCTTTTTTGAACAGGTAAATCTCATCCTTAATACTTCATACTTCTTTTTTGTCCAAGCATACAATTCATCCCACAAATATGCAACGCCGAAAAAAAAGTACACCTTTCCTCTTAGACTTTAGACAGTAATGGATATGTCCCTTTTATTTCTATCGCAAGAGAAATGTTCCTTTGGGGAGGGTCATAAATCCGTGAAAGTAAATTCCTGCCAGGCGTTCGCGCCTCGGCCAAGAAAAAAAAGAGCGATCGCCCCAGGATATAAGCGATCGCTCTTACTTATAGCGGTTTTCACA